>CADEGB010000397.1 GCA_902826755.1 uncultured Gemmatimonadota bacterium | reverse complement strand
CGGGTCCCCAAACCGGATCTCGACGTAGGTGCCCGCCGAGAACGCCCCGAAATCGTAGACGCCGGCCATCAGGACGCCGCTCTGGAATGCGTCAGGCTCGCGAAGGAGGGTGGTCAACGCGAGGTAGGCACCGTAGCTGTGCCCGAACAGCGCGATCCGGGCGGGATCGACCGAGGGCTGTCGCCGAAGCCAGGCCGCCGCGTCGGCCAGATCGGTGGCCTGCCGCCCGCCGCCGTCATGGTAGAGGCCGTGCGCATGGGTCCGACCGTACCCGTCGCTTCCCCGCACATCGGCCACCAGCACGACCCATCCCCGCGACACCAGGTACTCGAACAGTCGCCACTTGGGACCGAGGTGCCAGCCGAGTCTGGCCTGTTGGTTCCAGCCGCCATAGTGGAACACCAACGCCGGTCTGCTTGCGTTCTGAGCGGCTCCGCGTGGCTCGAGAAGAACGCCGGGAATCGTGGTGCCGTCCCGCGCGCTGAACTCGACCGCCCGCATCGCGGCCTGGGCCGCGAGCGGGAGCCCCTCGGCCGTGGCGCTGTAGAGCAGGGTCGGGGCGCCGCCGCTCGCGTCGACGACCCCGACCTGAAAGGCATCGTCCGGCCGGCTGATGCCGTAGAGCACCCGCTTGCCGTCCGGGGACCAGGCAACATCGGGCCGCGAGCCGCGGGCGGCGGCGTTCTCGATCACGCCTTCCCCTGGGGTGAGGAGAATCGGCTCGCCGCCCGATTGCTCCACCGGGTAGCTCCAAAGCCGGACCGAATGGCGCGATCCCTGATTGCTCGCGACGAGCAGCCGCGTCCCGTCGGGTGCCCACCAGACGGTCCCGGTGTCGAACCCGTCCCCGGTAACGGGCCAGGTGGTGCCACGGCTCAGGTCCGTGATGTAGGCGCGCCGCCACCCGCTCCGGTTGGTGATGAACGCGAGCCGAGTGCCGTCGGGCGACCAGTCGGAGCCGAACCCGGGCAGAATGTTGTGATCGACCCACTTCGGGTCGGAGTCTTCGTGAACGACCGTCGTGCGGTCGCGCCGCACGTCCCAGATGGTGAGCTGCTTGCGCCGGAAGTCCCGGCTCAGTCGGGACACCGCGACCCGCCGCCCGTCCGGCGCCCATTCCACACTCGTATGGTCCCAAACGCCGCCGCCGGTCGGGAGCCAGCGCACCCGCCCGTCCGCAACCCGGGCAAGACCGAGCCGGAGTCCGCTGTCGGGCGTCTGGGCAAAGAAGATCAGATGACGTCCATCCGGCGACCACGGCGTCCACTCGGTGAACCGGCCATAGAATTCGGCCTGACTCGCCAGGAACTTCTGCCCGGTCACGAGCCGCCGGGGCGCCCCGTCAGGCACTGACTGAACCCAGAGATCGCCGCCCCGAACGAAGCTGACCTGGTTGCCCGCGGGCGAGAGAACCAGGATTTCCCGGGGCAGCGTGTCACGCAGAAGGGAAACCGGCGTGCCGCCGCCCGACGGGACCCGCCAGTACCGGGCGCCCTGGCGGTAGCGGAGTTCGGAACCATCGGCGGACCAGCGGATGTCGAACCGGTCCTTGTAGCGTCGAAGGCGGGACAGCCCGGCGACGATCGTCCGCGCGGATCCGGAGCGGAGGTCGTAGACCCGCAGCTCGCCGTCCCGGGCATTGGCGAGGTAGACGGCGGCCCGGGTCCCATCGGGGGACCAACTCAGCGACTCGGGCGAGCGGACCAACAGATACGGGTCGGTCTGCGCCAGGCTCGGCGTGGCGCAGACCAGGGTCAGGATCGTGGTGAGGGCCGGGCCGATGCGTCGCAAGGTCGTCATGGGCTGTCCTGCGCTCGGTGGTGTTTTACAGATCTCATTCCATGAGATCGGCTCTCGAATCGTGATCCAAGGTAGTCCGAGCCATCGAGCGGGCCAACCCAGCCACTCAAAGCTGAACGTCCCGAATCGACGGGTCCTTCGCGAACTGCGCCAGCGCATAGGGGCAGGTCGCCATGAACTTGGTCCCGGTGGCCCGGGCCCACGCCACCGCCGCGTCGAGTAGCTTGCGCCCGACCCCCTGACCGGCCAACTCCTTGCCGACTTCGGTGTGGTCGATGATCACCAGGGTCGGTGTGGTTCGGCTGTAGCGCAATTCCGCAATCCGCTTGCCCGCCCGCTCGATGAAGAAGGCGCCGCGGTGCTCGATTTCCTCGTGCTGGATCGGGCCTGGTGGTTCGGTCACGGAGACCTCGGCGCGGATGGGGATCTGGCAAGCCGGAACACCTGAACATACTCGACGTCATCGGCGTCCCGCATGGTCCCAAGGCGGCGACGCCCATTCTCACAACGCCGAGTTGGGTCGTGCGGAACGGGATGCCTGGAGACCGGCCCAATCCCAGGTGTCATCCGCCCGGCCGGTCGCCCGCGCAACGGAACCCGACATGATTGAGCCCGGTCTCCGGCGTGGCGTGGCTCCGGGCCGAGACGCGGAACCGGAAACACGCCGTGGTGGCGCAGAGGAACGACCCGCCCCGCATGGCCCGCTCCGTTCCGGCGGTCGGGCCGAGCGGATCCACCACGGCACTCGTCCGGTAGTACTCGGCAGCATACCAGTCGGCGGTCCACTCCCAGACGTTGCCCGCCATGTCGACCAGGCCGTACCCGTTAGGCGGAAACCGGCCGACCGGGGCTCGGCCCCGATAGCCGTCCCGCCCCTCGTCCTCCACCGGAAACCGCCCCTGCCACCAGTTGGCGGCGCAACGCGGGCCGGGACAGGGATCGTCTCCCCAGCTGAACCGGCGCCCGACCAGGCCGCCGCGGGCCGCCGCCTCCCATTCCGCCTCGGTGGGAAGCCGTTTGCCGGCCCACGCCGCGTACGCCGCGGCGTCGTTCCAGGACACCTGGGTCACCGGCTCGTCCGGCGCGGCCGGCGGCGCGTCAGGCCCTTCCGGGCGCCGCCAATCGGCGCCATCGACCCGGTGCCATCCGCCCACCCCGGGTCGGAATACACCGGACCAGCCAAACCGCTCCGCCTCGGTCCGGTACCCCGTCGCCGCCACGAACCGGTCGAAGTCGGCAACGGTCACCTCGGTCCGATCGAGCCAGAACGCCTCGACCGACACCTCGTGAATCGGCCCCTCGTCGAGGTAGCCATCCACCGACCCCACCGCGAACCGCACGCGGGGCACCCACACCATCCCGGTCGCGTCTGCGCCGACGACCCGCCGGTCGGCACCACTGACCCCGCTGGACCTACCGGCCCCGCGCTCGCATCCCGCGGCACCGAGCGATAGAACGGCAGCGGCCGCAGCGAGGCAACGCCGAGCGATCATCCCGGACCACCGACACCGCCATCGAGCTGGCGCTGATAGTCGACCGCGTCGAAGCTGCCCTCCGATTCCGCCACCAGTCCGTCGGCTCCGAACCGCCAGCGTTCGACCCCGCTGACCCGAACGCTCCGGCCAGTGCCGCCTGGTCCGGTGTTGGTCCCGGCCAAGGTCCAGCGGTAGAGCACCCGATCACCCTCATCCGCCAAGTCGTCGAGGTACACCATCAAGTCAGGAAACGCGGTCATGAACCCGGCCGCCGACGCGGCGATCGCTTCGCGGCCGACGGCCGGAGCCCCACCGTTGATGGCCAACGAGCCATTCGGCTCGAAGAACTCGGCCACCCGGGCCGGATCCTGGCCACACCATGCGGCAGTGTACCGTTCGGCAAACTCGCGGAGTCGGTGATTGCTGATCGCCACGCTCTGGCCTCTCACGTTAAGGGAATCAGAAGCTCCCGGGCTGGCGGCGTCGTCGCTTCCGCCGTCCGGGAACCCGAGGTTAATTGAGGCAATCCCGAAGCCAGCCGCTCAACCCGACCGGAGCCAGACCCATGACGTCGTACGCCCTCACGATCGACGGCAAGTCCGTCACCACTGACCGGACCTTCGACGTTCACAACCCGGCGGACGGCTCGGTCGTGGCCGCGTGCCCCGAGGGGACGGTCGCGCTGCTCGATCAAGCCGTGGCGGCAGCCCGGCGGGCCCTCCCGGCCTGGTCGGCCCGCCCCGACGCGGAGCGGGTGGCCGCACTCAACGATATCGCCACCCTGCTCGAACGGCACGCCGGGGAACTGGCCGAACTGGTGACCCGGGAACAGGGCAAACCGCAGAGTGGGCCCGGTGCCAAGCTCGAGGCGGGCGGCTGCGTGGCGTGGACGCGGGTGACGGCCAGCCTGTCCCTGGCCGACGAGACGGTTCAGGACGACGCCAAGGGCCGGATCATCATCCACCGCAAGCCGGTCGGGGTGGTGGGGTCGATCACCCCGTGGAACTGGCCCCTGATGATCGCCACCTGGCACCTGATGCCGGCCATCCGGGTGGGCTGCACGGTGGTCATCAAGCCGTCGCCGTACACCCCGCTCTCGACGCTGCGGCTGGTGCAACTGATGAACCAGGTCCTCCCGCCGGGCGTTGTCAA
>CADEGB010000396.1 GCA_902826755.1 uncultured Gemmatimonadota bacterium | reverse complement strand
ACCGAGAACACCGCCGGCCCGATGATCGCGATCGCCAGCAACACCGCAAGTTCCAATTCGATTCCCATGGAATCACCTCCGCCCGATCCGGGGCAGGAAACGGCCGCTCGTCCGCTGGTAGTCGCGGTAGCGGTCGCCGTACGAGGAGATCAGGTACTCCTCTTCGCGGGCCACGCGCCGCGGGATCCAGAGAGCCGCCAGGACGAACAGCCCCAGGAGCAGCCCGCTCTCGAGCATCAGACCCAAGGCCAGGTACAGGTTCAGGCCCGTCGTATAGAGCGGGTGGCGAACCCAGCGATAGGGTCCGTGGGTCACCAACTCGGCCCCCGCGCGGGTTCCGGTGGTTTGACTGACGTTGGTCCCGAGGCTCCGGAAGGTCCACCAGATGGCGGGCACGCCGACGACGCCGAGGACCGCGCCGGCAAGCCGCGCCAGGGGCGGCAACGGCACTCGGGCCCAGGCCACCAGGTTCGGCATGATCATCGTCGCCACCAGCGAGGCCCACATCACGACCCCGGTCAGCGCCCGCATCGCGGGCTGCAGATCGCCGCGCGACCAGCCCGGTGCGGCCCCTCCGCGCAACTCGGCGCGGGCCCGGTACGCAATCGAAACCCCGATCGACGCCGCCAACACGCCGCCCGCCAACCACCGGTACCAGAGATCGGGAATCACGGGATCCCCTTAGAAGTAGGTTGCGAAGCCGACCTGCCAGCCGGCGGTCGTGACGGGCGCATTGCCGAGCAGGTCGCGGAACGACTCCCGCCGATAGCCGGCTCGGAACACGGTGCCGGCCGCGGGACGGAAGCTGAACCCGGCGGTGACCGCGGTCGTTTCGTCGCCACGACTTTCCCCGGTGGACCCGAAGCGGCCCTGGTTGAGATCGACCCGTTCGACCCGGAGCACGGCCGCAACCGTCGGCCGCTCGAGGCCTCGAATCCTCGGCCGCCACACCGGGAGCACGGCATCGAGATAGAAGCCCCATTGGCGGTCCGCCAGCACCTCCGCCAAGCTCTCGGGAATGTCGATCCGAGCCAGCGCCGCCTCGCCCCGGAGTTCAACCGGACCGACTTCCGTGGCGACGTCGATGGCGGCGAGTTCGGCGCGGCGGCGGCGGTCCACGTCCACCCCGTCCTTCCGGAACTGGTTATAGACGGCCAGATAGTAGGAGAGTCCGAGCTCACCCCATCCGCGCCGGTGCGCGGCAACCCGTCCCGAGAACGCCGGATTCCCGTTGGCGTCCTCCGCAAATTGCTCCCCGCCCTTGCCGGCGGCCAACCGGGTCCGTCCGGTCGGATTGAGAATGACACCGTCACCCAATCCGTTGGTCAGGTATGCGTCCCACGACACCGAAAACCCGGCGGGGGCCAAACGCCCGTGAGCGCCGAAGCCGACCTCGGAGAGCGTGGCCGGGATGATCTCGGTCGAGACGAGCGGACGGTCCATGACGTCGTATCGTGGGCTGTCGTGGTTGACGTTGAACGCACCGATCGGCGGCAGGAGGATGCCGGCGCGGAGGACGAACGACGGGTTCACGACGAAGTCGACCAGCGCCGTCTCGAGCGCGATCTCCTCGGTGCCGTGCTCGAACTCGAGTTCGGAAATGAACCGGATCCGCCGTCCGACCGAGGAGAACAGAAAGATGTTGAAGCGTCGCAGTTCCATCGACCAGCCCTCGCTGACGCCGTCGGTCGTCAGATGACGACCACCGCCCTCCGCGTAGCCACCGACGGCCGTCCGGGTCGACCCGAAGACCATCGGGCGCTGATAGATCCCACCTTGGACCATGGACGTGTCCTGGGCCCAGGCGGCCCCCGCGGTCAAGGCCAGGAATACGACCACGACGGCGAGGCGCCCGCTCACCAGCCCTCCAGGTCGGCCGGCAGTTCGATGGCCACGACGTCGGACTCCGCCGTGGCCGCGAACCGGCGAAGGGGCCGCTCGGTGGGCCCCTTCAGAACATCGCCGGCGTAGGTGTACTCACTGCCATGACAGGGACAGACGAGCCGGTCCGCCGTGGGCTCCACCGGACACCCGCGGTGCATACATCGGGTCGACACCGCCGAGTAACCGCCGTCCGGAAGCCGGAACACGAAAATGGGCAACTGGCCACCCGGCGGATCGAGCAGGGCGCCCCGGACGCCGATGTCACCGGCGCGGACCAGGAGGCGACGGCCGGCCACCGTGACGTTGGCGAACTGGAACGGAAGGCACCCCCCGGCCGACAACGCGGCCGCGCCGCCGGTGAGCACCTCGAGCCGACGAATGAATTGGCGGCGATTCACAGCGACCTCAGGAACGCGATCAACCGGGCCGCGTCGCCAGCGCCAAGACCGCGAAACGCGGCCCGGCTGGCAGCGGCTTCGCCCCCGTGATACTCGATGGCGGCCTCGAGGGTCCGGGCCCGACCGTCGTGGAGGTAGAACGCCTGCCCTCCCTGCGCCTGCTCGGCCAAACCCAGGCCCCAGAGCGGCGCGGTTCGCCATTCGGCCGTGAGGGCCGATCCCTCGGTATAGCCGTCGTCGAGGTCGGGTCCCATGTCGTGGAGCAGCAAGTCCGAGTAGGGATGGAACACGACCCGGTCGAGCGCTTTGATCCGGGAAGCTCCCGTGGTCATCGCCGGACGATGGCACCTAGCGCAGCCGATCGACGCGAAGAGCGTCTCACCGGCGCGGACCTCGGGGTCGTCCGGGGCCCGCCGGGGCGGCGCCCGGAGAGTCTTGAGGTAGAAGACCACGTTGGCGACGGTGTTCGACCCGACCTCGGGATCGGCAACATCATCGCCGGCAAAGACGCCGGCCTCCGGAGTCGTTGGATCGTCGGGAATGAGGTCGGTGGTGAGTCCCATGTCCTCGCGATAGGCCGTGACGGTCTGATGGAGGAGATTGATAGCGCCGGCCTTCTTGCCAAATCGACCGAGGTACCGGCCATCGATCGGGCGGTGGCGCCCCGGCTCGCCGGGGTCGAACAACAGCTCGAGTCTGGCCACGGTGGCGATCAGATCCGCGGGCGCGAGGAGTTGGGCTCGGCCCGAGATTCCGTCACCATCGCGGTCGTCGGGATCGGCCAGCGCCAGGATGGTGGAATCATCGACCGCCTCGATCAGGCCGAGGCCGGTGACGCTCGGGGCCATGAAGACGGATACCCCGGTGGCGCCGGCGGGAACCCGCTCCGGCGGGTACCCGGGAAGCGCCCGATGCTGGATCTGGGGACCGCCGTGCTGCCGCATCGGGTCGAAACCCGCGGTGGTCATCCGACCGAACCGGGTCAGGTTGAAGACGGGGTGGCCCTTGCCGTCGGCAACGTGGCAACTGGAACACGACTGCGCCACGAAGATGGGCCCGACGCCCTCGGCCGCGCCGAAGTTCCGGGCAAACTCGGCATCGCCGGCCAGGTGGGCGGACAGTTGTTCGCCGGTCAGTCCTTCGATCGGCCCTTCCAGGGTCTCGTCTTCCGGCGGGGCGTCGGGCACGACGGCACTGCAGGCGCCCGCGGCGAGCGTCATCAGCACGAGCCAGTGGGGCGCCCGCGTCATCCGCCGCTCCGTTCGCAGAGAATCAGTGCGGCCAGTTCCGGGCCGACGATCTTCCGCTGGCCCGCCACGTCAAGCGTGAGCGGTCCGCCGAACGGCTGCCGATCGACGACCACCAGCCGGGCTCCCGGCACGAGGCCATGCTGGGCCAGATAGCGAAGCCGGGCATCGTCGCGGGCGTCGACCCGGCCGATCGTCACCGCTTCTCCCGCGGCAAGGTCGGCCAGGGGCACGTGGATGAACTCGGCGATGCTTCCGTCGGGTGCTGGGATGGGATCGCCGTGCGGGTCGACCCGCGGGTTGCCGAGCGCGTGCGCCATCCGCTCCACCAGATCGTCGGACACGGCGTGCTCGAGTCGCTCCGCCTCGTCGTGCACGGTGTCCCAGGTATGGCCGAGGAAGGCGACCAGATACGCCTCGATGAGTCGATGGCGGCGGAGCATCCGGAGCGCGATCCGCCGGCCCTCGGACGTCAGACTCACGCCGCGATAGGGCATGTGCTCGAGCAGGCCCAGTTCCGAAAGCCGCTTGATCATCCCGCTCACTGAGGCGGGGGCCAGGCTCAGGTGACCGGCGATGTCGTTGGTCGACACCGGCGCGTCACCCGAGGAGAGACGATAGATGGCCTTGAGGTAGTCCTCGGTGGATCGGGTGAGTGGCTCCCGAGCGGGAAAGGCGGTCATCGGAACCCTCCTACCAGGCGGCAACCAGGCGCCAGATTTGCGCCACCAGGAAACAGACGACGATGCCGAGGACGACTGGCAGCAGGGTCGACAGGGCCGTCCACTTCCAGCTCCGGGTTTCCTTGTAGATCGTGTAGATCGTCGTGGAGCACGGATTGTGGAGGAGCGAGAACAGCATCAAGGACAGACCCGTGAGGGTGGTCCAACCCGCGCTGCGG
>CADEGB010000395.1 GCA_902826755.1 uncultured Gemmatimonadota bacterium | reverse complement strand
TAGCGTATGCGCTGGGGACCGCCGGGAAGCGGGTCCGACCGGCCCTGGTCGTGGCCTGCTACCGGGCCGCCGGTGGCACCGGGGACGGCATTGCCGGGCTGGCCACGGCCGTCGAGATCATCCATACCTACTCGCTCGTTCACGACGACCTGCCCTGCATGGATGACGACCCCCGGCGGAGGGGTCGGCCAACCACCCCCGTGGTGTTCGACGGCGCGGTGGCCACCCGGGTCGGGTATCTGCTCGTGCCGGTGGCGATCGAGGCGCTCTGTCAGGCGGCGGCCGATCTCGACCTGGCCCCCCGAACCCGCCAGTCGATTGGACGGGTCCTCCTGGCGGCGAGCGGAATCCAGGGCATGGTGGGCGGTCAGTGGCTCGACCTCCAGGCGGAGGGCTGCGCCCTGGTGGAAGACCAGCTGACCGACATTCACCGGCGGAAAACCGGAGCGCTGATTGAAGCGGCGTGCGTGGTGGGCGGGCTGGCCGCGGACGCGGACGACCAAGTGCTCGCCGCGCTGGCCGGGTACGGGCGGGAAATCGGGCTTGCCTTCCAGGTGGCCGACGACGTCCTCGACGCCACCTCGACCACGGCGCAGCTCGGCAAGACCGCCGGGCGGGACGCGTCCCTCCAGAAGTCGACCTACGTGAGCTTTCTCGGGGTCGAGGGTGCCCGGGCCGAAGCCGCCCGGTTGGCCGGTCGGGCGGTGGAGTGGCTGACCCGGGCCGGGCTCGAATCGCCGTCGCTGGTCAGTTTGGCGCATTATATTGTCAATCGTCAGTCCTGAGAGGCTCCGCATGGCACTCCTGAACGACATCCGCGGGCCGGGGGATCTCAAGAACCTCCGGCGGGATCAGCTGCCGCTCCTCGCCGAGGAGATGCGGCAACGCCTGATCCAGGCGTGTTCGGTCACTGGCGGGCATATCGGGGCGAGTCTGGGGTGCGTCGAGCTGGCCATCGCCCTCCTCTACGAGTTCGACTCGCCGACCGACAAGATCGTCTGGGACGTGGGTCATCAGGCCTATGCCTGGAAGCTGCTGACCGGCCGGAACGAAGGGTTCGAGTCGCTCCGCCAGAAGGACGGCGTCTCCGGGTTCCTCAAGCGGAACGAAAGCGCGCACGACCAGTTCGGCGCCGGCCATGCCGGCACGGCGATGTCGGCCGCGTTCGGGATGGCCACCGCGCGCGATCTGCTCGGCCTCGACTACAAGGTCGCGGCGGTGGTGGGCGACGGCGCCCTGACCTGCGGCCTGTCGTACGAGGGCATGAACAACGCCGGTCACTCCGACCGCGACGTCATCCTGATCGTCAACGACAACGGGATGTCGATCTCGCCTAACGTCGGCGCGATCAGCAAGACCCTCGGCCGGATCGTGGCCAGCCCGTTCACCAACAAGGTCCGCGACGTCGTCAAGCACCTGACCCTCAAGGCCGGCAAGGTCTTCGGCGACGAGGTAGTGGAGTTCGCCAAGAACGTCGAGGAGAGCGCCAAGAATCTGTTCTCCGAGGGGATGCTGTTCGAGGAACTCGGGTTCCGGTATTTCGGCCCGATCGACGGCCACGATCTGCCCAAGCTCTGCGACACCCTCCGCTTCGTCCGCGGACTCACCGGGCCCCGGGTCGTCCACGTCCTGACCGAAAAGGGCAAGGGCTTCTCCTTTGCCGAAGAGAACAAGGAGAAGTGGCACGGCCTCGCCGCCTATGACCCGGAAACGGGCGACCTTCGAAAGAAGGCCAGCGGCCCGCCCACGTGGACGCAGGTCTTCGGCGACGCCCTCACCGCGCTGGCCGGCAGCCATCAGGATTTCGTGGTCGTCACGGCCGCCATGCCGTCCGGCACCGGGACCAACATCTTCCAGAAGAAGTGGCCGGAACGGTTCTTCGACGTCGGCATCGCCGAGGGGCACGCGGTGACGTTTGCGGGCGGGCTCGCCACCCAGGGCGTTCGGCCCGTGGTGGCGATCTACTCGACCTTCCTCCAGCGAGCCTACGACAACATCATCCACGACATCGCCGTCCAGCACCTGCCGGTGCTGTTCGCGATGGACCGGGCCGGCCTGGTGGGCGAGGACGGACAGACCCACATGGGTCTCTACGACATCCCCTATCTGCTCGCGGTGCCCGGCGTCACGATCACCGCCCCCAAGGACGCCGACGAACTCGTCGGGCTGCTGAAGACGGGGCTGCGCCACAACGACGGGCCATTTACCACCCGCTACCCGCGCGACAAGGTGCCGGCCGAGCCGAAGGCGTTCGACACGATCCCCGCCGTGCCGTACGGCACCTGGGAGCGGCTCCGGAGTGGACGCGACGTGGCGATTCTGGCGGTCGGGACCATGGTGCTCCCCGCCGTGGCCGCCGCCGAACGGCTGGCCGCCGACGGAGTCGATGCCACCGTTGTCAACTGCCGGTTCCTCAAACCGTACGATCGGGTCATGCTCGAGGAGCTGGTTCGGACCCACCGGACTTTGGTCACGGTGGAGGAGGGCGCCGTGGCCAACGGGTTCGGCGCGTATCTGGCCCGGGAACTCGCCGATCGGCATCCGGAGGTCCGGGTCGTGGCCATGGGAGTGGCCGATGAACTGATCGAACAGGCGCCCAGGGCCGAACAGCTCGAACGGTTCGGCCTTTCAGCCGCGGGCATTGCCCGGCGAGTGGCGGGTCTTCCCACGGCCGGAGTGCTCGGATCGCGATGAACGTCGGCGTCGTCGGCAATCCCCGCTACGTCGGGCTTGCGGCCATTCTCTCCGGAATGGCCGCGCGCGCGCCGGGGCTCGGCATAGCCTTCTACACCGAACCCGAACTGGCGCCGTTTTGGGACCGGCCAATGCCGCCGGTCGGGATCGCCAATCTCGACGCCCTCCTGACCCTCGGCGGTGACGGCACCCTCCTCCGGGGAGCCCGTTCCCTGATGGGCAAGGCGTTTCCGGTGCTCGGGGTCAATCTCGGCCGGGTCGGCTTCCACACCGCCGCCACCCGCGAAGAACTCGACATTGCCCTCACGCGGCTGGCCGCCCGGGACTTCTCGATCGAGCAGCGGATGGTGCTCGATACCGAAATCGTCGGCGCCCGAGACTCCCGCTTTACCTTGCCACCGGCTCTCAACGACGTGGTCGTGCACAAGGCGGGCGTGGCGCGGATGATCCAGCTCGGCGTGAAAGTGGACGGCCAGGACGTCGGGCCCTACAGCGCCGACGGCCTGATCATCGCCACGCCCACCGGCTCGACCGCGTATTCGCTGTCCGCTGGCGGGCCGATCATTGCCCCGGGCGTCGAGGCCATGGTGGTGACGCCGATCTGCGCCCACACTCTGGCCGTCCGCCCGCTGGTCATCGCCTCCACGTCGCAGCTCCGGATCGAACCGATCCGGGACTGGACCGAAGACCTGCTGGTCTCGGTCGACGGGCAGCAGGCCATGACCATCGGTCCCGACGACGCCGTCCTGGTCCGCCGGAGCCCCAACACGGTTCACCTCGTTCGGTTCGGGTCCCGCAGCTACTTCAGTCGGCTTCGGGAAAGCCTCCGCTGGGGCGACCTGGCCGAGCGCGACTCGCTCCAATGATCGTCGAACTCCGGGTCCGGGACCTGGTGACGGTGGCGGACGCCACCCTCCACCTCGGCCCGGGTCTCAATGTCCTCACCGGCGAAACCGGGGCCGGCAAGTCGATGCTGGTCGACGCCCTGTCCCTGCTGCTCGGGGGACGGGCCGAAAGCGGGGCGGTCCGCCCCGGTGCCACCAAGGCCATCGTCGAGGGCGTCTTCGAGCCCATCCCGAAGCGGCTCCGCCCGGTGCTCGAGGCGTCCGGACTCGACGGCGAGGACGAGCGGGTCGTGATCCGTCGCGAGGTGTCGGCCGAGGGGCGCTCCCGCGCCTGGGTCAACGGCAGTCCCACCACGGTGGCGGTGCTCGAACAGGTCGGTGGTTGCCTGGCCGATCTCCACGGACAGCACCAGACCGTTTCGCTGCTGCAACCCGAAACCCAACGGGACCTCCTCGACGGGTTTGCCGGCGCCCGGGCCGAGGCGCAGGCCGTCGCGGTTGGACATGCGACGCTGGCGGAACTGACCCGCGAGGAGGCCGAGCTGATCGCCCGACGCGATCAGGTGCGCAAGAAGGCCGATTACCTCCGGCATGTCGTCCAGGAAATCGACGCCGCCAAGCTGATCGCCGGCGAGGACGAGCGGTTGGAGCAGGAGATCCGGCGGCTGGCCCATGCCGAGGAACTCCGAACCCTGGGCGATCGGGTGGCCTCGGCCATCGACGGCGAGGACGGGGGTGCCCTGGCCGCACTCCACGCCGCCGAACGCGCCGTGGCGCAACTGGAGCGACTCGACCCGTCGGCCGGCGAGTGGCGGACGCTCGTCGACAACGCCTACGCGGCGCTCGACGAATTGGCCCGGCAGGCCCGCGACTACGCCCGCGGCATCGAGGACGATCCTGGC
>CADEGB010000394.1 GCA_902826755.1 uncultured Gemmatimonadota bacterium | reverse complement strand
CTACCACGGCGGCCGGCAGGTCGCCCCGACTCACCACGGTTGGCGCGGCGGCGGCGATGTGCTCCGCCAGGTGCCGGACCAGCGATTGGAACGCGTCGGTTCGGGCCACGAAATCGGTCTCGCAGCCGACTTCCACCAGCACGCCGAGGCGCGTGGTGTGGTGGAGATAGCTCCCCACCGCCCCATCCCCCGCCGGCCGCCCCTCGCGCGCGCCAGCCGCCTCCGCCCGATGACGGAGCACCCGGACCGCCTGCTCGAGGTGCCCCGACGTCTCCTCGAGTGCCGAACGGCACTCGGTGACTCCCGCCCCCGACACTCGTCTCAGTTCCCGAATCTGGGCGACACTGACTTGCGACATCCTATCCTCCCTGCCATGGTCTTCCGACCGGTTTTGTTCCAGCGCCGGGCCGCCGTGGTGCGGCCTGGCGGCACCAGAACGCAAGACGCCCCGCCTGCGAGCGCAGGCGGGGCGTCGATGACCACCCCCCGGACACGTCGACGACCTATCGGTCGGCGACCTCCCGGATCTGCCCTGCGCGAGGCGAACCGTCCGGCTCTCGACCGCGAGAGCCGCCGGCGTCCAACGAATCGAGGCCACGAGCCGCCATGCCGGCCACGACCGAGCCACCGCCGCATCGGCTCGCGCCGATCCGCCAGGTGTTTCGTCCGTTCCGTACCGCGGTGCTTCGCATCGTCTGCCTCGTTCGAGTTCCCCGCCCGACCGGCGGATGCCGGCCGTCAGGGCCACCAATCGTAGCCGGCGGCCCGCCCCCGGTCAACGCCATCCCGTTAGGCCGCCTTGGCCTCGGTGGTGGTCGGATGCCCCACCGTCTTTCGGAGGCTCCCACGCGCCAGCAACGCGCTGAGCAGGATCATCACCCCGCCGAGCAGCAGCGCCGCCCCCGGGAAGTAGACCGGCGCCGCGGGGCCGGTGAACCAGGAAAAAATGTTGGTCATCAGCGGCGGACCGACGATGGACGTCAGGCTCATCAGGCTGGTGAGCGCCCCCTGCAGCTCGCCCTGCGCGTTCGGGGGAACCTCCGTCGAGATGATTCCCTGAATGGCCGGCCCCGCGATCCCCCCAAGACAGTAGATGCCCATGAACGCGAACATCATCCAGGTCTGGGTCGCCAGCGCGAAGAGCAGGTAGCCGAGCCCCGAGAAACCGAGACCGGCATACACGCTGCGGGCCATTCCCAGCCGCGGGATGATGGACCGCACCAGGACCGCCTGGACCAATCCGGATCCGACGCCGAGCGCGGCCAGCGACAGCCCGACCATTCGCTCGTTCCAGGTGAACTTCTCCATCGTGTAGTAGGCCCAGTTGCTCTGCACCGCATGGGCCGCGATCTGGACGAGCACCAGCGACACCACCAGGCCGGTGATGATCGGGTAACGGCCCAGACCGGCCAGCGAGCCGATCGGATTGGCGCGCCGCCACGAGTAGGCCCGTCGATGTTCGACCGCCAGCGACTCGGGGAGGACGAAGAGGCCGTAGAGCCAGTTGACGAGCGTGAGCACCGCCGCCGCCATGAACGGCACCCGGGATCCATAAGGCCCGAGAAACCCGCCAATCATCGGGCCGAGGATGAACCCCAGTCCGAAGACCGCGCCGATGATCCCGAAGTTCTGCGCCCGCTTTTCGGGTGGCGAGATGTCGGCGATGTAGGCCGCGGCCGTCGTGAAGCTGGCGCCCATGATCCCGGCCACCACCCGGCCGACGAAGAGCCAGCCGAGGGTCGGAGCCAGGGCCAGGAAGACGTAGTCGATCCCGAATCCGAACAACGACGCCAGCAACACCGGGCGCCGACCGAACCGATCGCTGAGCCCACCCATGATCGGGGCGCAGACGAATTGCATGATGGCGTACGCGAACGTCATCCAGCCACCCCACCGCGCCGCCTCGCTCATCGTCCCACCGGTGACCTCGGTGATGAGCTTGGGCATGACCGGGATGATGATGCCCCACCCGGTGACGTCGATCAACAGCGTAACGAAGATGAACCCAAGGGCGGGAGCGCGTTTGGACATGCAGGTTCCAACTGGAAGACGGATCGATTCGGCGCCGCCCGAACTCGAGCGGGGCGTAGGAGAGTAGCGGGGTCGGCGCGAAAATGCCGGGCCACCGCCCGGCCGGGGGGCGGCCCGCTATCGGTGAGCCGTCGCCGCCGGCGGGGGGCTGGGTCGGCGATAGCCCTGTTGCCAGGCGGCCCAGTGACTCCAGACCAAAGCCAAGACGACGGCGGCCGTGATGACGGGATGCCGCGGCGCCCACTGACGGTGCAACGCGAACAGCACCACCCCCAGGGTCATCAGCGGGAAAATCAGTCCGAAGACCGGCGCGATCCGCAGGGGCCCCGGGTTGTCCTGCTGAATGGCCGTCACCACCCAATCGAACGCTTTGTAGGCCACGATGCCGAGAAGCAGGTGGATCGCGAAGGCGGCCAGCGCCTGGGTCCCCTTCGAGCCCGGGAGGCCCGCGAAGCCACCCCGATAGGCGCCGACCACCAGGCCCAACGCCAGCATCGGCCAGCGGATCACCATCAGCATGAGCGCCCCGCCGAGTCCCGCCAGACCGCTCTTGTCGCCACCCATCGGGTGACTGCCGAGTTCGCCCCACGCCAGCGCCATGTTGGCGCTGACGAGCGCGGCCATCACCAACAGAAGGTCGACGACAATGACGACCACGTGACTATCGCTTGGCCGGCTGCCCGGGCCTCGGCGTGGTCCGCGCGATGAAGACCCGGATGTCCTCGTTGGCCGACGCCAGATCCTCCTGACGGAGATACATCATGTGCCCCGAGCGATACCCCTTGAACACCATCCGATCCTGGAAGCGGCCGGCGGGGTCCATGTTCCACATTGTGTACTTGGCGTCGAAGTACGGCGTGCCCCCGTCGAAATAGCCGGACTGCACCATCACGTGGAGGTAGGGGTTGGACCCCATGGCCTCCTGGAGATTGGCGCCGGTCTGGTCGCCCGCGCGGTTCCAGGGATTGACCGGCCCGAAGAGCCAGTACTGGAGGTCGGTCTTCCACCCGAGCTGATCCCGGAGATAGTGATTGATCGCCGGGGCAAACGCGTGGTTCCAGGAGGTCAGGGCCGGATCGAAATCAGGCGACTCACCCGCATCCTCCCGATCGAGTCCCCGATACCGAGAATCGAGCCGGCCGACCGTGAGGCCGCGGGACCGGAGCAGTTCCTTCCAGAAGAAGGACGTCGACACGCCGAGCGAATGCTGGCGCACGACATCTTCCTGTAATCCGCTGTACCGGGCGTACTGCTTGACCAGCGCCGCCCGATCCGCCGCCGGCAGTGAGCCGGCCCGCACCAGACCGGGGATCAGCTGTTCGACCGTGAACTTCTCGACCTCGGGCAGCAACTGATCCAGGTCACGCGCCTGAAGATCGGCCGGCAGCGCCTTGTGGTACCAGGCCGTGGCCGCGTAATACGGCAGCACGAGACCCGCGCCCACCGGCCCATCGCGTTCGACGCCGAGGGGCGTCGGAGACACCAGCACGACGCCATTCAGGAACATCCAGTGCGACCCCTGGAGCCGCTGCGCCAGGCCCGAAACCCGGTTGGTCCCGTAGCTCTCCCCGATCAGGTATTTCGGGCTGGTCCACCGCCCCTGCCGCCCGACGAACGCGTCCAGCCACCGAGCCAGGTAGGCAATGTCCTCGTTGACGCCGAAGAACTGCTCCCGCCGCTGCTCGCCGATGATCCGGGAAAACCCGGTGTTGACCGGGTCGACGTAGACGATGTCCGCGACGTCGAGAATCGAGTGAGGATTGTCCTGGACGCCATACGGCTGGACGGGAAATCCCTCCGAGTCGATCCGAAGCACCTTCGGGCCGGTGTAGGCCACGTGCATCCAGACCGAGGCCGACCCCGGCCCGCCGTTGAAGGACATCACCAGGGGTCGGGTCGATCGGTCGGAGACGTCGGTGCGCTCGTAGTAGGTGAAGAAGACCGACGCGATCGGCGCGCCCCGGTCATCCCAGACCGGCTGCGTGCCGACCGTCACCCGATACGGAACCCGCTGGCCCTTGATCGTCACCGCGCCCTCCCGCCGCAACGTCGAGTCCGCTACCACCCGCACCGTGGCGCCGGTGTCGGGGCGGGCGGCGGCGCGGCCGGGGGCGGCGGCCGGTTGCACGGCGGCTCCCGCGGGGGGCGTCGGACGGCGATCCTGCGCCGGAAGCGTCGCGGCGGCACTCAGGATCGCGGCAGCGGCTAGCATCAGTCGGGACATCGGAATCCTGGCGACGTGGGCGTGGCGGTGGGTATGGCGAACGGGGGGATTCTACGAACGACGAGGCTCCCGAGCAACGTGCCCGGGAGCCTCACCTGGACCGTCCGGCGGTCAGCGGCCTGGGGGCGGGTCCTTGTGGTCCATCCCCTTGCCTTTGCCCATCGGCATGCAGGCCTTGTGGGCCAA
>CADEGB010000393.1 GCA_902826755.1 uncultured Gemmatimonadota bacterium | reverse complement strand
GTTGTGACAATTAGTGTGACCACATTGTTTCCAAGAGGAGTTGTTGCATGACCGCCTCATCCGTCAGTCGAACCACCAGTTGGACCATTGACCCGTCCCATACCCTGGTCGAGTTCTCCGTCAGGCACCTCATGATCTCCACGGTCAAAGGCCGATTTGGGGGCGTGTCGGGTACCATCGGCTTTGAACCGGGCGCCCCGGAGCGCGCCGCTCTCGAGGTCAGGATCGATGCCGCCACGATCGACACCCGCACCGATCAGCGGGACCAGCACCTCCGGTCCCCCGATTTCCTCGACGTCGAGCGGTACCCGGCCATCGTTTTCAACTTGACCCGGGTGGAGGGAGCGATCGCCGCGGCCGGCGACCGGTTCCGGGTCATTGGCGATCTGACTATCCGAGGGGTGACCAAGCCGGTGACCCTCGAAGCCACCTTCGAAGGAGGCGGTCGCGATCCTTGGGGCAACGAGCGGGTCGGCTTCAGCGCCACCGGTCAAGTCGATCGGCGCGAGTTCGGCCTGGTCTGGAATCAGGGGCTCGAGGCCGGCGGGGTGCTGGTGGGCAACGAGATCAAGCTCGCGTTCGAGGTCGAGGGGATTCGACAGGCCTGAGTCGGATTACGGCAGGGTGACCGTCCCGGCGGCGGGGTCGAATCGACTTCCCGCCGGGAGCACGTGGGTGATGATCCCCGCGCCGCCGAGCGCCGATCCCGCCCCGGCTCGGCGCGCGCGCCGGCCGTCGTAGACGACAACCACGCTTTCTCCGGCAACCCGCCAGCGGCCGTCCGGCTCCACCACCAGGGCGGTGCTTTCATCAATTCCGGCGCCGAGCTGGATCGGTCCCTCGAGCACCAGGCTGAGGAGTCGGTTGTGGCGGCGGCGGCGGACGAAATGCTGGTCCACGATGGCCTCGGTCAGGAACCCGAAACCGTCGCTGGTGACGACGTTGTCACGGTCGATCGTGATGAAGGCCACGCTCGAATCGGCGGGCGGGCGGCGGCCGCCGAAACGGCGCTCGTCTCCGGTGATCATCGGTGACGACGCCACGGCCGCGCCCGCCGAGGTCCCGCCGACGACCGCGCCAGCGCGGTGCCTGGTATGGATGGCTGCCAGCGCGCGGGTTCCGCGGAGCACCTCCGCCAGACGGGTTTGGTCGCCGCCGCCGAACCAGATGCCGGTGGCCCGGTCGATGATCCGGACGACCGAATCGGCGTCCGCTTCCTCCCGGTTCAAATACAGGCTTCGTGCCTCGGCGCCCAGCGCGATCAGGTCGCGGGCTTTCTCCGCGCCGCTTTCCAGGCCCGAGGCGCTGGCCATCGCGAAGACCACGATCCGCGCCTGACCCGGTCCGCCCGCCAAGGAGACGAACTCGCGGACCAATTCCTCCGGCTGGGGCCCGCCGCCGACCAGGTACAGCGGGCCTCTGGATTGGGCGTAACCACCGGTGGCGACGAGGCAAGCCGCGGCGACGAGCCAGCGGCGGCGAGGGATCGCGGTCATCCGACAAACCTGCTAGCGTTGGGCCCGGCAGGCCAGGCCAGCTGGTCGATTTCGAGGGGTTCGTCGCTATGCGTTGCTTCAGTCTTGCCCTCGCCGTGGTGGCGGCGCCGGCGGCCGCCCAGGCCCCCACTACCGCCATTACCCGCGTCACGGTCGTCGATGTCGAACGGGGACGCCTGATCCCCGATCAGACGGTGGTGATCCTCGGCAACCGGATCGCCACCGTTGGCCCGGCTCGGACGACCACGGTGCCGGCCGGCGCGCGGGTCGTTCCCGGCACCGGAAAGTTCCTGATCCCGGGGCTGTGGGACATGCACGTGCATGCCGTGACCGAGTGGTTCGGCGAGTACTTCCTGTCGCAACTGGTGGCCCACGGGGTGACGGGCGTCCGTGATCTCTTTACCACCACCGAGGCCGTCGCCGCCTGGCGGAAGCGAATCGGCGCCGGCGAATTTCCCGGTCCCCGGGTTGGCGCGTTCGGGAGTCTGGTGGACGGCGACCCGCCGATCTGGGGGCCGCAGTCCGTGGTGGCCCGCACGCCAGCGGAGGGTCGGAGGGTGGTCGATTCGCTGGCCGCGGCCAGGGTCGACTTCGTCAAGGTGTACAGCCGGCTCGACCCGGCCACCTTCGCCGCCATTGCCGAGCGGGCCACCGCGGTCGGCATTCCGTTCGCGGGTCACGTGCCCCAATTGGTGACGGCCGCCGAGGCGGCTCGCCTCGGGCAACGGACGATCGAACACCTGACCCAGGTCATCCTCGGTTGCTCGAGTCGGGAAGACGAGTTCATCGCCCAATCCCGACTCGCGTTCGACTCGCCGCGGAAGTGGGACTCGATTGGGGTGCTGAACCGCGGCCGGGTGGGGGCGCTGCTCGAGAGCCAGGACCCGGCCCGGTGCGATCGCCTGGCGGACACCTTCAAGTCGGCTGGCACCTACCTGGTGCCGACCACCACCGTGCTCCGATCGGTGGCGTATCTCGATGATAGTACCTTGGCGGAGGATCCCCGGCTCAAGTACATCCCCGCCTTTCTCAAGACCGGCTGGAATCCGAAAACGGACTTCCGGTTCCGAGCCCGGACCGCGGCCGATTGGGCCGCGGCCAAGGCGCTCCACGCCCGGGAACTCGAGCTGATCGGGTTGATGTACCGGCGCGGCGTCCGGATCCTGGCGGGGACCGATCTCGCCAACCCGTATCTCTATCCGGGCAGTTCGCTCCACGACGAACTATCCCTCCTGGTGCGGGTCGGGATGACGCCCCTCGACGCGCTCCGCGCCGCCACCCTCGAACCGGCTCGGTTCCTCGGCGCCGCCGATTCGTTAGGCACGGTGGCGGCGGGCCGGGTGGCCGACCTGGTGCTGCTCGACGGCGACCCGCTCGCGTCGATCGAGGCGGTTCGACGGGTGGCGGTGGTGGTGGCCGATGGCAGGGTCTACGACGCGGCGGACCGGGCCCGGATCATGGCGGAAGCCGAACAGCGGGCTGCCCGGGGTCCGCGATGACCAGCGTGTTGTCCGGTAACCAGACGAGGTCCCGCGATCGGGGGGTGTCGGGATGAGGGTGCTGCTCCAGCGGGTGGCGCGGGCGGGGGTGACGATCGAGGGCGAGCTGGTCGGGCGGATCGAGCGGGGGTTCTGTCTCCTGGTCGGGTTCACCGGCACCGATACCGATGCCGAGGTCGATTGGATGGCCGACAAGGTGATCGGGCTGCGGCTCTTTCCCGACCCGGACGGTAAGATGAACCTGGCGCTGGTCGACGTGACGGGCGAACTGCTGGTGATCTCCCAGTTCACGCTCTACGGCGCCGCCGCCCAGAGACGGCGTCCCTCGTTCATCGACGCCGCTCGGACAGAGCAGGCCATTCCGCTGTACGAGAGATTCTGCCGGGAACTCGCCGCCCGGGGCCCCCGGGTCGCCACCGGGCGGTTCGGGGCGGAGATGCTGGTGGAAATCCAGAACGACGGCCCGGTGACGCTGATGCTGGAAAAGCATCATGGCTGATCCGACCCTGGTGCTCGCGTCGAAGTCGCCTCGCCGCAAACAACTCCTCGAAATGCTCGGCATTCCGGTGGTGGTGGCGGTCAGCGACGTGCAGGAAATCCCGCTCCCCCGCGAACGGCCCGGCGATTACTCCCGCCGGCTGGCCCGCGACAAGGCCCGGGCCGTCCCCGGTGAACTGGTCCTTGGCGCCGACACGATCGTGGTGATCGACGACCACATCCTCGAGAAGCCCGCCGATCCCGCCGACGCGGTCCGGATGCTGGAACGACTCCAGGGTCGTCGGCACGAGGTCGTCACCTCGATCTGCCTGGTGGCGCGCGGGGTCGAACATGAAGCGCAGGACGTGACAGCGGTGTTTTTCCGGCCCGCGACGACCGAGTGGCTCGGGGCTTACGTCGCCACCGGCGAGCCGATGGACAAGGCCGGTGCCTACGGGATTCAGGGATATGGTGCCGCCCTGGTCGAGCGGATCGAGGGCGACTTCTTTGGCGTGATGGGCCTGCCGGTGCGACTGGTGCTGGCGCTGCTCGAGCGCGCTGGTCATCCCTACCGTTTCGGGGCCTGAAGCCCGCCGCGAACCGCCGCCGTTTTCCGCCGCCGCGACCAGATCGGCAACGCGAACAGGTACAGCCCGGTGGCCCACATGACCACCAGAACCAGCGCGGTCGGCAGGAAGACACCCAGCTTGACGGCGGGGTGAATCCAGGAGCCGTCGTGAATCGACTCGATCAGATCCGATCGTCGATAGGCGGTCTGGAGCACCGCGCCGCTTCCGGGGTCGAGCTGAATCTCCCAGTTGGACGTGGTGATGACCTTGAGCAGTCCCCGATCGGGTCGCACGTCGATTCGATGGACGTCGTCCCACGACTTCACGCCGGCTTCCGGGATGCCCCGGGCGATGTCCAGAACCGTGGCCAGCGACAGGCTTGGCGCGGTCGTGGTGGTTCGCCGCTCCGGGGGTT
>CADEGB010000392.1 GCA_902826755.1 uncultured Gemmatimonadota bacterium | reverse complement strand
GATCGCGTTCCAGGGCGGCCTGCTGGGTTCGGACCTCGACCTGCTGGCGCTCCTCTTCGTCCCGGTCGCGCCGGGCCCGGGCGTGGGCCAGGCGCTCCGCGGCCACGGCCAGGTCGCCGTCGAGCTTGCCGAGGGCCAGTTGGATCTGGGACAGGTCTCGGGCCACGATGGCCCGGTGTTCCTCAGCTCGGCTCCGATCGCGGGAGCAGGATTCCTGCTGCTGAGTGGCCTGGGCCAGTCGGTCTCGCAAATCGGGCAGCGCGGCCTTGAGCAACTCGTGCCGGGCGGCCATGCCGCCGGCCTTCTCGTCGAGTTCGTCGAGCAGCCGCCGGGCCAGAGTCAATTGGACGGAGAACTTCTCCTCCATCAGCTTGGCGTGCCGTTCCGCCTTGCCCTTCTGTCGGGCCAGGCTGCGGATCTGCGACTGCACTTCGGTGAGGAGGTCTTCGAGCCGCTGGAGGTCGGCGGCGGTCTCCTCGAGGCGTCGCTCGGTCGAGTGCTTGCGGTCGCGGTACAACCCGATGCCCGCGGCCTCTTCGAACAGGGACCGTCGTTCATCCGCGCGGTCGGAGAGGAGGAGGTCGATCATCTTCGCCTCCATCACCACGCCGGCGTCGCTGCCGAGGCCCGTGCCGCGGAGGAGGTCGTTGACGTCCCGGAGCCGAACCGGGCTCTTGTTGATGTAGTACTCGCTCTGTCCGGAGCGAGTGAGCCGCCGGGTGATCACCACTTCCCGGTAGGCGATCGGGAGGTCGCCATCGGCGTTATCGAGGTACAGCGACACCTCGGTGACGTTGACCGGACGGCGGTTGACGGATCCCTGGAAGATCACGTCCTCCATCTTGCCACCCCGAAGGAGCCGCGCCGACGTCTCGCCGAGAACCCACCGGACGGCATCGGAGACGTTGGACTTGCCGCAGCCGTTGGGGCCGACGATGGCGGTGACGCCGTGATCGAATTCGAGGGTGACGGTATCAGCGAAGGACTTGAAGCCGGAGAGTTCCAGCTTGAGCAGTTTCATGGGCAGTCCAGGAGAGCGGTTCGGCGGCGGAGATCTCGTCCCCGCGAAGGCCCCAAAATAGCCGGGGACAGGAGGGTCCGGCTACTGCTTGATCGGCGGGTTGGTCAGGATGAAATACGGTCGGCCGAGTTTCCGGCCGGTCTCCTCGGCGGCCTCCCGGGACGGGTAGGGACCGACCACCACCCGGTAGCCCTCGTCGGCGGTTCCCGGGTCGAGAACCTGGGCGGGGTAACCGGCCGTCGTCAGCTGTTTGGCGTACTCCCGGGACCATTCCGCGTTCTGGGAGCTGCTGACCTGGAGGAAGATCCGGTCAGTAACCGTCGCGACCGTCTGGGAATCCGTCACCAAGAGGCTGTCCTGGGCCACCAGGATCGACTCGGCGGCGGCGACTGCCCGGGTCAGGCGTTCCTTGGGGAGCCACGGGGTCACGACCCAGAGATCGGCGGCCCCGCCCACGATTCGGCCGACCTCCGGGTGACCCGGCTGCCCGAGTCCGACGGTCACCAGGTCGCCCCGCCGGCGGGTCACCAGGGTGGCGGCTCCGGCCACGGTGGGCAGGTCCTCGTCCCACTCGGTATCGGCGGTGGTCACGAGGCGCCCGGTGGCCAGGTCGACGACCCACGCGCTGTCGCCGACGGTGGGGCGGGCCAGGAGCCAGCGGCCCGAGGCGTCGGTTCGGAGGCGGCGCGGTACTCCGGGCAGGTCGAGCGTGGCCAAACGGTCGAGGGCGTAGCGATCGACGACTTCAACGGACGGGTCGTCGTGAGCCAGGTACATCCGATGGCCCGAGGGGCTGAAGATGATGTGGCGGACGGGGGCGCTCGCCTCGAAGGTCCGGGTCGGAAACGGGTCTTCGGTCTGGAAGAGCACGATCTCGCGTCCGTTGGCCACCGCCACCTGGTCACCCCAGAACGTGGCGGCCGGCTCCCCGTCGGGCGCGTCGAGGCTGGCGAGTTGCCGCTCAACGCCGAGGACCAGGAGGCGGCGCGGCTTGGTGCCGAGGACGGCGATGTAGCGGTCTCCCAGGGTTCCGGTCTGGAAGACGGGGGTGACGGGGAGCGGGGTCCGATATTGGGTCGGGAGGCTGGCTTGGAATCGGGTGACCCGCCGCCCGGCGTTGACGGTGAAGACTGATCCATCGGCCGCCATGACCGCGGCCTCGATACCCGAGGCCTGTGCTCGAAGCCCGCGGGACTCCAGGTCGACGGTCAGGAGGTTGCGGGCCGTGTCGACGGCGAAAAGCAGGCGGGTCTCGGGGTTGACGCCGAGCACTTCCCGGATCCGCGGTGCGTCAGTCCGGCTGGTCCAGATCGGCTCACCAAGACTGTCGGGGTCGTAGGCCTCGACCGGCCCGCCGGAACGGGGGACCCGGATGAGCGACGCGTGCCCGCCGACCGCCGGAAGGTCGGGTGGCGCCTGACCGCCCGGGCCGGGGCATCCCGCCAAAAGCGCGAGGCCCGCGACCAGCGAACCCAGGCTGGTCGCGGGCCTCGACAACGAGCGAGTGATCAGAAAGTCGGTCCGAGACTGATCGTCCACACCCCACCCACGCCGGAGCGTTGCAGCGGTCTTGCGTAATCGAGACGGAGGATGACGAAGTTAAGGAGATTGGCGCGGATCCCCAAGCCGAAGCTGGTCAGCGGCGTGCGGACACAGCCTCCGACCGCCTTGCCGGTCTGGGGGTCGAAGGTGCAGGGGGTGGCATCGGAGCGGCTGAGGCGGACGCTCATGCCATCTTCCCAGAACACGCCAGCGTCGAAGAACGCGGCGGCTTCGATGGCACCGGGGAACCCCCGGACCGGGATGAACCCGAGGCCGGCCGCGATCAGCGGGAACCGAAGTTCCGCATTGAACACCGCGGCTCGGGTGCCGATCAACTCGTCGAAGGCGGAGCAACCGCTGAAGGACTGCGCGTCGGTGCCCTCCAGGCACTCCTTCCGCCGGAACGACCCGGCGGTGTAGCCGCGGATCAGTTCGGTGTTGCCGCCGTAAAACCGGAACCGGGCTTCGTCCCGCCCCATCCGACCGACGAACATGGCGCGGGTGGCGAAGGTGACGTTGCCCGCAACCCGGTCGTACCGGCGGGCGTCGGCGGTGACGGATGTAAACCGCCAGCCCTGGCCCAGCACCTCGAGGTTCTGGCTCACGGAGAACCGGGCTCGGCGTCCGAGGAACGGCCCGACGTAGGCCGAGAGCGAGTTGTCGTACACGTACGCGAGCGACGGCGCCACGTAGGTGATGTTCTCGAGGTTGGTGGTCTCGAGGGTCGGATCGCGACTCAGGGTGCCGCTGCCGATGAAGAACGGCTCCCGGATCTGGAGCAGGTCGTCGCTGATGTTGGCGAACGACGCGGACGCCTCGATCCGGGAAAAACGGCTGAACGGGTAGTAGCCGCTGGCGGAAATGTCCCGGAGCACCAGGCGCCGGATGTTGGTGACGTAGGTGTTTTCCTGGCTGGTCGGCCCGGGTTCGATCGACGAATAGTCGTAGAAGAAATACGGCATCTGCGACACGCCGATGCCCCAGTTGAGTCGCCGACTGAGATTGACGTACTGGGCCAGAAACTGGGTCTCCGGCAACCGTCCGTTGAGCGACGCGCCGATGATCATCTGCTGATTCGAGAGCATGTCGCCGAGCACGATCGTGGCCGACCCGGTGACCCCGCGGCCGAAGTTGTCGCGCACGTACCCGATGGTGGGGCGGGCGACGTATTCGGGTTCGAACTTCGCCTTGTAGGGCTTGTGGACGAAGTCGACCGTGTCCGGTGGTCGGATATCGGTCGAGTCGAGCAACTTGGCAAGCGTCACGGGGGCCGGGAGCTTGAGCGAGTCCGGCACCGGCGGCAGCGAATCGGTCCGGCGAAACCCGGTCGGTCCTCGATACACGGACGTCGAGCGGAGGATTTCCGGCGCCTTCGGCGTGGTGTCCGCCTCGGCGGCCTGGAGGGGTCGCGGGGTCGTGATGGGCGTCGCCTGGACCAGCACCTGAGGACGGGGGGCCTGACCGGACCGCCACGGCTCCTTCTTCTGGGCTCGCGGATTGGCCATCGTGTAGACGTCGTACTGGCCCTGTTCGAAGTACACGAACGCCACGCGATCGGACCCGCGCGACCAGGAGAGCACCGGCGAGAGCGGGGTGATGCCCTGGATGCCGGTGTAGAAATCGGTCAACTGGTAGACCTGGCGGTCACCGAGGTCGAAGAGGAAGAGGTTGGCGACGTTGTCTCGGTCGGAGACGAACGCAATCGACTGGCCGTCCGGCGCCCACTGTGGACTGGAGTTGCGCCCCTCGTCCATGCCTGGCAGAACCTCGATCCGGCCGTCGTCGAAATGGTACAGCGCAATCCGGAGGTCGCCCCACTTGAGTTTGTCGAAATCCGTTTCGGGCCCCCGGTCGGTGGCAAAAGCGATCGTCTTGCCATCGGGCGACCAGACCGGGT
>CADEGB010000391.1 GCA_902826755.1 uncultured Gemmatimonadota bacterium | reverse complement strand
CCGTCGCACCCGGTTCCACCAGGATCCGGACTACCAGTCCCGGCATGGGGGCCTTGAGCGCCGCGGGGCCACTGGCGGCCTTGTCGGCCCCGACCAGGCTCTGGACATAGTGAGTCCGCTCGTCGAGCACTTCGGCCTCGAACCGCTCGCCCCAGCGCTGGAGCACCCACCGACCCCGCCCGGCCGGCTCGACCGGAATGATCCAGGATGAGTCGTCGAGGAGCAGATTCCGGATCGGGGTGCCAGCCACGGGCCGCAGCTCGGCCCGGTGGGACACCCCGTCGAGGAGGATCCGGTCGCCGTCGACGGTGACCTCGACAGTTTGGTTCGCGATGTTGACCAGGTATTTCATACTCGCTCCAGGAGGGCCACGGTCTCGACGTGGGCCGTCTGCGGAAAGAGGTCGAATGTTTCGAGGCTCGCCAACCGGTAACCGCTCCCCGAGGCAGCCAATCGGCCCAAGTCGCGGGCCAAGGTGGCCGGATCGCAGGAAACGTAGACAATCCGGCCCGGCGCCCGGGCCAACAGGACGGTCACCACCCGACCATCGAGGCCGGCACGAGGCGGATTGAGGATGACCCGATCGGGCACTGGGAGCGATGCCACCACATCCTCAACCCGCCCCTGGATCCGGTCGATCCGCCGACCGAACGCCACCTGCCGCCGGGCCGCTTCGCTGACGGCCGAGCCGTCGGACTCGACGCTGGCCACCGTGGCGCCGGCAGCCGCGAGGGCCTCGCTGGCTTCGCCGATACCGGCATAGAGATCCCAGACCTGGCCTTCGGCCACCGGGCCGAGTCGCTCGAGCGCCCGACGGCGTACCCGGTCGCCCATGGCCGGATTGACCTGCTCGAACGCCGTGGCCGGATAGGCGGACGTCGATCCGGCCACCGCCCGGGCCGCGCCTCCCTCCGGCTGCCACCAGACCGTGAGCGGCCCGTCGCCGCGAACCGCCCCGTGGAGGGCCCGTCCCCCGGCCCAGACGGGACCCGCGCCCGTGGCCAGAATGAGGTGCTCGCCCCCGCTCCGGTCGAGGCGCAGGGTGGCGCGTTCCAGTCGATCCGGAAGGGCTCGCCGCGCCGCCCGGATCCGCTCGAGCAGGCCGTTGATCCCCGGCGCCGCGATCGGGCAGCGAACCAGATCGAACACCTGTCCTGGCCGATCGTACCGGTGGTAGCCGATCCGGCGCCCCGGGGCCGTCGACAGGGCCACCTTGGCGCGGTAGCCCCAGTCGTCGGACGCGGATTCGACGGGCGGATCCTCCACCGCGAGTCGGGCGATCCGCCGGAGTGCGTCGCCCACGATCGTCCGCCGGGCAGCCCGCTGGGCCGAGGCCGAGAGATGCTGGAGCTGGCATCCGCCGCATTGGTCGGCGGTGTAGTGGGCACAGGCCGGCTCGACCCGATCCGGGCCCGGTTCCTCGACGGCCACCAGTCGGGCGCGGACGAACCGGGCGGCGGGCCGGGTTACCTCGCAGCGGGCCAGGTCGCCTGGCGCGGTCCGGGGCACGAAGGCCACCCGCCCATCGGGCAGCCGCCCCACCCCGTCGCCGCCGGCCGCGATCCGTTCGATCCGGATCAGGTCTTCCGCCACCTGCCTAACGAAGCCCCTCGCGCCGGGCCTGACCGAGCCAGGCGCTGGCGCCGTTGCCATCGCCAGCCACCGCCGGCTTCTGACGCTGCCGCCGCTCGTGCTCGGCCAGGGCCGCGGCAACGGCCAGCCGGCGGACCACCTCCGGCGGCGGCGGGCGATCCACCAGATCCCCTCGGCGTTCGAGGAACTGGATGTCGATGTCACCGGCCCGGAACGCGGAGTCGGCCAGCAGGCGGAGGTGAAAGGCCTGGTTGGTGGCCACCCCGACGACGACCAGCTCGTGGAGCGCCCGCTCCATCCGGGCGATGGCGTCGGCGCGGCCGGCCGCGTGTACGATCAGCTTGGCCAGCATCGAGTCGTAGTAGAGGGTCACCTCGTCGCCGGCATCGACGCCGCTGTCCCAACGGACCCCCGGACCCGCCGGGGCTCGCAGACAGGTGATCCGGCCGGTGGACGGCAGGAAGCCGTTGGCCGGATCTTCGCTGGTGATCCGGCACTCGATGGCCCAGCCACGCGGCGTGAGGGGCCCCGGGGCCACGGTCATCGGGAGGCCACGGGCAATCCGGAGTTGCTCGCGCACCAAGTCGACCCCGTAGACCAGCTCAGTGACGGGGTGCTCGACCTGGATCCGGGTGTTCATCTCGAGGAAATAAAACGACCCGTCGGCGGACAGCAGGAACTCGCAGGTGCCGGCACTCCGGTACCCGACCGCCGCGGCCGCCGCCACCGCGGCCGCTCCCATCCGTTCCCGAAGCTCCGGATCGACCGCCACGCTGGGCGCCTCCTCGAGGAGCTTCTGATGGCGCCGCTGGATGGAACATTCCCGCTCGCCGAGATGGATGGTGCGCTCGGCGTCGGCCAGCACCTGGATCTCGACGTGGCGGGGACGTTCGATGAACTTCTCGAGGTAGACCGCCGGATCGCCGAACGCCTTCTGGGCCTCGGAGGCCGCCGACAGCAGGGCGCCAGCGAGATCCTCCGGCACCCGGACCACCCGCATCCCCTTCCCGCCGCCACCAGCCGCCGCCTTGACGAGCACCGGATACCCGAGCGACCGGGCCAGTTCTCCCGCGACGGCGGGGTCCTCCAACGCCGCCATGGCACCCGGCACCACCGGAACGCCGGCCGCCTGCATCCGGCGGCGCGCTTCGGTCTTGTCGCCCATGGCTTGGATGGCGGAAGCCGGTGGTCCGACGAACACGAGACCCGCCTCCTCGACGGCGCGGGCAAAGGGCGCTCGCTCGGAGAGGAAGCCGAATCCGGGGTGGACCGCCTGGGCGCCGCTCCGGGCGGCCGCCTCGAGGATCCGATCGGCGAGGAGGTAACTCTGGGCGGCGGGCGCCGGGCCGATCGGCACGGCCGCGTCGGCCGCGCGGACATAGGGCGAGGCGCGGTCGGCGTCGGAGTAGATCGCGACCGCTTCGAGCCCCTCGTCGTGGCAGGCCCGGATGATCCGCAGCGCGATCTCGCCCCGGTTGGCGACGAGCACCCTGGTGACGTTCATGGGGACCAGCCTCAGAGCGGGATGTTGCCGTGCTTCTTCGGCGGGTTGCGATCCCGTTTGGTCCGAAGGGTCCGGAGCGCGTCGATCAGCCGGGGACGGGTGTCGCGCGGGTCGATGACGTCGTCGATGAAGCCGCGGGCCGCGGCCCGGTACGGGTTGGCGAACGTCCGGGTGTACTCGTCGATCTTGGCCTGGGTCGTGGCGGCGGGATCGGCGGCAGCGGCGATCTCGTCCTTGAAAAGGATCTCGACCGCGCCCTTCGGCCCCATGACCGCGATCTCCGCCGTTGGCCACGCCAAGTTGAGGTCGGCCCGGATGTGCTTCGAACTCATCACGTCGTACGCCCCGCCATAGGCCTTCCGGGTGATGACGGTGAGCTTCGGCACGGTGGCCTCGCAATAGGCGTAGAGGAGCTTGGCGCCGTGGCGGATGATCCCGCCATGCTCCTGCGCCACGCCGGGCAGGAAGCCGGGCACGTCGACGAAGGTGACGATCGGGACGTTGAAAGCATCGCAGTACCGGACAAACCGGGCGGCCTTGGCCGAGCTGTTGATGTCGAGCACCCCGGCCAGGACGGCTGGCTGGTTGGCGATAATCCCAATGGAGCGGCCGCCGAGCCGGGCAAACCCGACCAGGATGTTGCCGGCGAACCCCTCGGCGATCTCGAAGAATCGGCCGTGGTCGACGACGGCGCGGATCACCTCGTGCATGTCGTATGGGCTGCTGGAGGCGGCCGGGATGACATCGAGGAGCGACTCGTCGCGCCGATCGTCGGGATCGTCGCTCGGCTGCTGGGGCGGATCGTCGAGATTGTTGGACGGCAGGTAACTCAGCAGCTCGCGGATCGACGCCAGACATTCGGGCTCGGAGGAGGAGACCCGATGGGCAATGCCGGAGGTCTCGCCGTGGACATCGGCGCCGCCGAGCTGTTCGAAGCTGACCTCCTCATGGGTCACCGTCTTCACCACGTTGGGCCCGGTGACGAACATGTAGCTGACGCCCCGGACCATGAAGATGAAATCGGTGATGGCCGGGCTGTAGACCGCGCCGCCAGCGCAGGGCCCGAGAATGGCGGAGATCTGGGGCACCACGCCGGAGGCGAGGGTGTTCTTGAGGAAGATGTCGGCGTAGCCCCCCAACGACGCCACACCTTCCTGAATCCGGGCGCCGCCCGAGTCGTTGAGACCAATGACCGGGGCGCCGTTGCGGAGGGCCAGGTCCATCACCTTGCAGATCTTCTCCGCGTGGGTTTCCGAAAGGGAGCCCCCGAACACGGTGAAGTCCTGCGAGAAGACATAGACCAGCCGGCCGTTGATCGTGCCATAGCCGGTGACCACGCCGTCGCCGGGCACCTTCTGGCGGTCGAGGCCG
>CADEGB010000390.1 GCA_902826755.1 uncultured Gemmatimonadota bacterium | reverse complement strand
CCGAATCGTGACCGGCAACCTGATCATCAACTCCCAGGCCGGCCTGCTGGCCAGCGCCGACGTCATGAAGGTCACCGGTCAACTGACGATCAGCAACGTGACGTCGACGGAGCTGGCGGAGCTCGGTTCATTGGAGGAGGTCGGAGGACAACTCCTCCTCACCGGGAATCCCGCCCTGCGGAGCCTGCGGGGACTCCGCGGGATCCGTCGGATCGGCTCACTCCAGATCCAGGGGAACCCGGCGCTGGTGGATCTCGACGGGTTGATTCCGGTCGAATCGGTTCAACTTCTCAGCCTCAGTGACAACCATGCTTTGGCCAGCATCGCCGGACTTGCCGGCATTGACCAAGTCGATTCACTGGTTCTACGGTCGAACCCACTGGTGACCTCGCTGCGGGCCTTGCGGGGCACGGCGATCCGGGAGGTGCTCGTCGTCGGAGCAATGAACGGACTCACCACGCTCGAAGATCTGACAGGCGTGGCGAGCCGGGTGCGCCATATCGGGGTGAGCGGCAACGAGCACCTCTCCGACCTTGGCGGCCTCCGGGGCGTGTCGATCGTGACCGAGGGACTGTCCGTTTCCGACAATGCCCTGACGAGCCTGAACGACCTTGGCGCCTTGTCGTCGGTGCGCGGCGGGGTGCACATCCGGGAGCGAGGGCTAACGAGCTTTGCCCTCAATGGACTGACCGACGTCGATGCGATCGGATTCTCGATCGACGACTCCCCGTTGGCGCTGTCGATTTCGCTGGGATCACTTCGCACCGCGAACAGTGTCAGTGTCGTGGGCAGCGCTCGCTGCACCTCGCCGGGTCAGCGGAATGTCTCTCTCTCGAGTCTCGCAACCGTGGTGAGCCTGTCGATTGGCGGTAGTGCCGATCACCCAGCCTGCTCGATGTTGGTCACCGCCTCGGGTCTCACGACCGCGCAGGCGCTCTCGTTGAATGGTCGCGGATTGACGAGCGTCCTGCTGGGGTCTGGCTTGGTTGCCCCGGGTTCTCCGCCGCTGGGCACGGTCAGCGTCGACAATACCAGTCTGACCTCGCTAGCTCTCCGCGGCCTCGACGTGCACTCCGTCAGCATCACCGGCAACCCGCTGCTCGCAACGTTCGTGATCACCGGGATTCTCCGCGGGAGCCTGACCGTCACTGATAACCCGGAGCTCTCCACCTTCGCGATCAGGGAACAGGTGCGTGAGGTGACGATTGGGGGCTCGTTCACCGTCAGAGGCAACAAGGAACCATGACGGCACGAATTGCCCCTCACAACTCACCTCCACTTCGTCGAGGCACCCATGACCGCCGTTATCTGCCGCCGCGTCCCGGTTGCTCTGCTCGTGCTGCTCGGAGCGGCGTGCTCGGGCGAGTCGGCCGCGCCGAATCCTCCGCCGCCGCCGCCCCCCGTGGCGGTGGTTACCAGCGTGGACATCGCGCCGGACACGGTGACGGTGTTCGAGCGCGACACGGTTCGCCTGACCGCGACCCCTCGGACGGCGACCGGAACGTCGTTGCCTGGCAAGACCGTGGCCTGGACGACTAGCGCGGCTCAGGTCGCGACGGTGTCCGCGACGGGTCTGGTCTCGGCGGTCGCCCCCGGGACGGCGACGATCACGGGCACCGTCGACGGCAGGAGCGGCACCGGGCAGGTCACCGTGCGGGCCCGGATCGGGGTCGATGCGGGCGCTCGGGTCGAAAAGGACGTGAGGCGCGGCGGTGACAGCCTGACGACCACTAGCGGCGGCACGACCTACACGCTCCTGATACCCCCGGATGCGATTGGGACGCCGATCCGAATCGCCGTCACGCCGATTGTCTCGGTCCGCGGCCTTCCGTTCTCCGGTGGGCTCCTCGCCGGCGTCAAGCTGGAGCCGAGCGGAACCCGCTTCGAGCGTCCGCTCCGACTCCGGATCGGTCGGGCGGGGCCGATTCCCACCGGACGGACCCTCGCCGGCTTCACGATGGCCGACAGCGGAGGCAAGGCCGAGCTGGTCCCCGCGAGCGTGGTGGGGGGCGAGATCGAACTGATCGTGTCCCACTTCAGCGTCGTCGGGGCCACGCCCGCCCTCCCCTCCGAGCTCGCGGCGCTCAGTCCCGGGGTCGATGAAATCGGGCTCGCGGCCGACCTCGGGCGCCTTTCGGCCATCCTCGCGTCGGGCGACAGCGAGATCGGGATGCTGGTCCGCCTGGACCGACTGTTCGGAGACTGGTTCCGGCGGATCGAGCCGGATCTGATCCTCTCGCAGAGCACCGACCTGAGCCTGGCCTCCGGCCTCGCCGAGTATGGGTACTGGACGGCGTCGATGCTGTTCGCCGGCGAAACCCTGGGTGATCAGCGAACCTTCTTTGAAACGACGGCGCTGGTACCCCTGGTTGGCCAGGCCAATACCGCGATCGTGCGCGGTCTCCAGGAAGGGATCCGCCGGGCGAACGCCGCCTGCGAATCGACCCGTAGTCTGACGAAAGCGCGCCTCGCCCTGTTCTGGCAGGAGCAGGCGGAAGCGCTGGGCCTCGCCACTGTCGTCCCCGGGAGCGGGGATCGGCTCGACCGGGCGAATGTCATCCGTCAGCTCTGCCTTCGGGTCATCCCGACTGAAGTGATCTATCCGGATCCGGCGACCCCGGGGGCGAGCGCCGACCTGCAGCTCCGGTTCGGCCTCAAGTTCGGGGCGGACCCCAGCCTGATGGCACCGCCGAGCGTCTTTCAGCTGGCGCTCGATCTCCATGGCACCGCGACCGATGGCCGGATCGACGTGGCCACCGATCCGGACGGGCGCCATCGGCGGGCCCTGGTACCGACTGGCGCGACCGCGTTCGAGGCGCGGGTCACGGCGTGTTTCGATCCGGTCCTGATCGAGGCGGACGATGTCTGCACTACCGTCACCGTCTTTCGTGGATTCGGACGGACGATTACGGGATCCGTGATCGTCCGCACGATGGCGGGCATGGCCGGCTTGAGGGACGTTGCCAGGATCACCGGGAATCTTTCCATCGAAGGGCCGATCCCCCATCTCGATGACCTGCTTTCGCTTCAGGAGATCGGCGGGAACCTGGTCATCGCTCAGCTTCCGGATCTCACCACCCTATCGGGGCTTCGCAACCTCCGCAGCGTCAATGGCGTGATGCTGACCGGTCTCCCCAAGCTCGAAAGCGTCGACGGGCTCGACAATCTCCGGGCGGTGCCGGGGGAACTGTTCGTCGACAACCTCGCCCTGGTGCCCAATCTCCAGGGTCTGGCCCAGTTGACCAGGATCGGGACGTTGAGAGTCAATCGGCTCCCGCTGGTCTCGAGCCTTGCCGGGGTTGGCGGGGCCACCATCGAGAGAGGACTCGACGTCGGCTCGATGCCGCTGCTGACCTCGCTCGGTGGTTTGGGGTCGATCGAGCCGGTGCTGGAGGGGGACGTCCGGATCGGCAACAACCCGCTCCTGTTGGACTTGGGCGGTCTGGCCAATGTCACCACCATTGGAGGAAACCTCGCTATGGGCGGCAACACCAGGCTGCCCACGCTTGCGTTCACGGCGCTGACCCGGGTGGGAGGCAACCTCGAGTACTTTCGTCAGCCGGCCGATGTGGTGACGTCGTTCGAGGGATTGGGGGCCGGGCTCGAGGTCGGCGGTGATGTGCACATCCAGGGACCCGGCATCACGTCGCTGGCCACCCTCAGTGTCCGACGGGTCGGCGGTCAGGTCCTCGTCAATACGACGCTACTGCCGGACTTGGTCTCGGTCTCCCTTCCCTCTCTCGTGCAAGTCGAGAGTAATCGGGGGGGGTGGGGGGTGGCAGTGAGCCCTCGGGAAGCCTGCAGCACTCAACCCCCGACCCTGATTGACCTGCCCGCGCTGACACTCGGCTCCTTCGTGTTCGACGGTGGTATATCCGCTTGCCTGGCCGATGTCCGGCTGCCGGCTTTGATCCGCAACTTTGAAGGCGGGTTCTTCCTGGATGTGTCGAACGTCCGGAATCTCACACTGGGGCCGCTCAAGACCGGGGCTGGTGAGGTGGAACTCCGTGGCAGGTCCACCGCCCCGACCACGATGGCCACTCTCCACCTCGGGAACATCCAGGCAAGCACGTTGACCGTCCGGATCATTCCGCGGTTGACGACCCTCGACCTGTCGGCCATCGATGTCTCGCGAGACCTCATCATCGCCAGCCTTCCACTGCTCACCACGATCACGGCAACCGGTCGAGTCGCCCGCCAGGTTGTCTTTAGCCAAGTGCCGCTTATGTCCGATTCCAGGCTGATCGCCATCGGCATCGCGTTGGGAGCGAGCGTGGTCTTTCGCGATGGCGTCCGGCTCTTATGAAGCGCACCGGTCGGAAGCGCTCCTCGGTCACGATTCACCTCAACCTACTCGAGAGACGCATGACTTCCGTCGACCGCCGGTACCAAATGCCCCTTGCGCTGCTCGTGCTGCTCGGAGCGGCGTGCTCGGGCGAGTCGGCCGCGCCGAATCCTCCGCCGCCGCCCCCCGTGGCGGTGGTGGCCACCG
>CADEGB010000389.1 GCA_902826755.1 uncultured Gemmatimonadota bacterium | reverse complement strand
CTTGCGCGCGGCCGTCAGCGCGGCGTGCCCGAGGATGACCGCCGCCGTGACGGCCATGCTGGTGGACGAGGGGAAAATGCGGTTCGACGACCCCGTCTGGACCCATCTGCCGACATTCCGGGTGGCGGATCCGTACGTGAGCCGCCACGCCACGATCCGTGATCTGCTGGCCCACCGGACCGGCGTCGAAACCGCCACCGGCGCCTGGTACGGCTCGCCATTGAGTCGTGCCGAACTCATCAGCCAGCGGTTCCGATTCCTCCAGCAGGAGGTCGAGTTCCGGAGCCGAATGCTGTACAACAACCTGATGCTGATGACCGCCGGCGAAGCGGCGGCGGCCGTGGCGGGGATGACCTTCGAGGAGTTGCTCCATCGGCGCCTGTTCGGGCCGCTCGCGATGACCGAAAACAAGGTCAACATCACCGAGGTGCCGCCGGGGAGCAACATCGTCGCGCCCCATATGCGAGTGGATGGCCGATTCGCTCCGGTGCCGCACCGGAATACCCGCAACATCGGCGGCGCCGGCGGCTACTACTCGAACGTGCGCGACATGGCGCAGTACCTCCGGTTCCAACTCGGCAACGGGACGTATCGTGGCAAGCGGCTGGTGTCAGAGCGGTCGATGGCGGAGATGCGTTCGGTGAACATCTCCGACCTGGCGCCGGTGGTCCTCTCCGACAGCGGGTCCACGTCGCTCGGCTACGGGATGGGGTGGTTCCTCGAGTACTACCGGGGCCATCGGGTCATCGATCACGGCGGCTCGATCGATGGGATGCTGGCGGCCATGACGCTGTTGCCCGAGGACCAGATCGGCGTGGTGGTGCTGACCAATCGCGACGGTCACACGATGCACACCGCCTTGGTTCGGCACGTGTTCGACGTGGCGCTCGGCCTCTCGGAGCGAGATTGGAACGGCGAGGCGTTTGCCCGTTCGCAGCGGGCTCGGCAGGGTGGCACACCGCCGGTGGCAGGGACCGCGCCGCTCTCGCTGCCGCTCGAGAGCTACGTCGGGGTGTTCGCCGACTCCGTCAACGGCAATGTCCGCGTGACGTTCGAGGGCGGCATGCTGCGATTGAACTGGGATAACCGCCCAGGCTTTACGGCCAAGCTGGAGCCGTGGCAGTACAATGCCTTCCGGGTCGTGAACTGGGAGAATGCGGGCGTGATCGGGCCGCTGGTGTCGACGGCAACGTTCCAGCTCGACGCGACCGGCCGTCCGGTCCGGCTGGAGATCGGGCTCCTTGGGTCGTTCGGCGTGGTTCGGCCGCGGGCCGCCAACGGCGACTCGCCGCCGAGCTGACCGGGCCGCTCGATTGGATCGAGGTCCCACCGCATGAAACGGATGCTCCTGGCGAGCGCACTGGCCGTGATGACCCCGGCCGGTGCGCTTCGCATTGGTTCTCCCGCGCCGGGGGCGGTCTTTGACCAGCCGCCCGAAACCTACGCGACCACCGCCGACAGCGTCCGCCTCTGGTATCGAATCGTGGGCAGCGGCGCCGAGACGGTCCTGGCGCCGGCGGCGGCGTATCATGCGCGGAGCCTGGACGGCCTGGCCCGCGGGCGTCGGTTGGTGCTCTATGACCCGCGGGGCCGCGGGCGCTCCGACCCGGTGCCACCCAGCAAAATGACGCTCGAGCGGCGGCTGCTCGACATCGAGGCGGTCCGGCGGACTGTCGGGGCTGATTCGGTTGCCTTGATCGGGTGGTCCGGTCTCGCCCCCGACGCCGTGTCCTACGCGATCGACAACCCTGGGCGGGTTACCCGGCTGATCCTGCTCGCCCCGCTTCCGCCCCGGCAGGATCCCCATTTGGCGCGGATCCGGGCCCGGGCCTTGGCCCGGAGCGACACGGCGGCGTCCCGGCGGCTCGCGGCCCGGGTGGCGGCGGGCGAGTTTACGGATCGTCAGGCGGAGTTGTGTCGCGAGCAGGCCCGGCTCAGCAATCCGGGCACCTTTGCCGATCCGGCCATGGCACGGCTGGCCCCCGACGTCTGCGACTTCCCGACCGAATGGCCGGATCGTTATGCCAAGACCGCCGCCGCGGCGATGGCCTCCTTTGCCGCCGTCGACTGGCGCGACCGGCTCGGCCAGCTGACGATTCCCTATCTGGTGATCCACGGCGCCCACGACGCCTTTCCGCTCGAGGGCAGTCGGGAATGGGTCGCCGGCCGACCGAATGGCCGGCTCCTCCTTCTGCCGGACGCGGGTCACTGGCCTCATCACGAGCGGCCCGAGCGGGTCATTCCCGCGCTGGAGGAGTTCCTGCGGGGCCAGTGGCCCGCCGGCAGCGAGACCGTACCCGCGGGCGAGCCGGCTCCGGTTCGGGATGGCCCGCTCGCGCCGACCGGGCCCTTCGTGCGCTGGGCCCGGGCCGCCGCGACGCCGGTGCGGGCCGTCGCCGAGCCGTACGATGCGTCGTCCCTTCGATTCCTCGACCGGCTGGTTGGGAGTGCCCGGATGCTCTCCCTTGGCGAAATGATCCACGGCGCCCGGGAGCCGCTGGTGCTCCGGAATCACTTCTTCCGATACGCGGTGACCGAACTCGGCTACACGGCCATCGCCATCGAGTCGGGCTTTACCGAGGGCGTCATCGTCGACCGCTTCGTCCAGGGCGGTGCGGGCGACCTCGACAGCGTGGTGACCGCCGGCTTCACCAGCGGGTTTCAGGCGTTTCCGGAGCAGCGCGAACTGGTTCGCTGGCTCCGGGAGCATAACGGCCGGGCCGAACGGAAGGTCCACTTCTACGGGATCGACGTGCCTGGCGATGTCGGCGGGTACGACGGGGCACCGCGGACCGTCGAGGCCGCGCTCGGGTATCTCGAGCGAGTCGCCGCGGCGGCCGCCGAGCCGCTTCGGGCCCGGCTCGGGCCGTTGCTCGGCCGGTTCACGATGGGCGGCTATTCGAAGTACTCGGCCACCGAGCGGGCGGAGCTCCGGCGGGGGCTGGCGGCGCTGGAGCGGGCGTTGACGGTGGACTCGCTCCGATTGGCGCGGGCCAGTTCGCCGCTCGAGCTGGCGCGGGCGCGGCGGATTGCGTGGAACGCGCGGTGGTTGGACGAGAGCCTGGCGCTCCGGACGTTGGATGCGGCCGGCCAGCCGGGCGCCAGTGGTCTCCGGGTTCGGGCGGCGATCCGGCTCCGCGACTCGATCATGTTCGAGAATACCCGGTGGGTGTTGGGGCAGCAGGGGCGGGGCGGGCGGGTGCTGGTCTTTTCGCATAACGGTCACGCGATGGACCTGCCGTTGGTTTTTCCCGCCGCTGGAGCGCCGATGACCATGATGGGTCAACGCCTCCGCGCCTGGCTCGGTCGCGATCTCGTCATCGTCGGCACCGCCGCGCGCCGCTACGAGGGGCTCACGGCGCCGTTCCTCGATGCCCAGGGCCGGCCCAGTCGGGATTCGGTACCGTCCGACCTGAGTTCGTTCGAGGCCGCGCTGGGGCAGCTCGGGCTCGGCGACTTCGTGCTCGACCTTCGCACCGGGGATGGGACCCCGGAGGTGGCGGCCATGCTTCGGAGTCCGTGGACGACCCGGGTGCACGCGTGGTTCCAGCCGATGGCGCCGCGGCGGGCGGCGGATGCGTTCGTGATGTTCGATCGGGTCACGGCGTCGAGGCGGTAGCGCCCACCATCCGTCGTTCAAGCGGGGTCATGCCGTGCCCGGCGTTTGTCGACGAGGATATGCTGTGCCGGCGACGACCAGCCGACGACTGCTGGCGATCCGTTGTTGGCCCCGCCTTCGGGGGGTACCTTTCCCACCATGCATTCGGAGCGACCATCAAGGCCGGGAACCACGTGACCGAGCCGGCAGCCCGTCTCGCCGCGGCGCTCGCGGGCCGCTACCGTGTCGAACGCGAGCTGGGGCACGGCGGGATGGCGACCGTCTACCTGGCCGAGGACCTCAAGCACGACCGCAAGGTCGCCATCAAGGTCCTCAAGCCCGAACTCGCGGCGGTGCTCGGCGCCGAGCGGTTCGTGGTGGAGATCAAGACCACCGCGGCCATGAGTCATCCGCACATCCTGCCGCTGTTCGACTCGGGCGAGGCGGACGGCTTCCTGTTCTACGTGATGCCCTACATCCAGGGCGAGACCATCCGTGAGAAGCTGAACCGGGAGACGCAGTGCGGCGTGGACGACGCCGTGCGAATCACGCGCGAGGTGGCTGATGCCCTCGACTACGCCCACCGGCACGGGGTCATTCACCGGGACATCAAGCCGGAGAACATCCTCCTGCACGACGGGCGCGCGATGGTCATGGACTTCGGCATCGCGCTCGCGGTGTCGGCGGCCGCTGGCGGGCGGATGACCGAGACGGGCCTTTCGCTGGGGACGCCGCACTATATGTCGCCCGAGCAGGCCACCGGGGACAAAGCCATCACCGGCCGCTCCGACATCTACTCGCTTGCGTCGGTCCTCTACGAGATGCTGACCGGGGAGCCGCCGCATGTCGGCGCTTCGGCACAGCAGATCATCATGAAGATCATCGCCGAGCCCGT
>CADEGB010000388.1 GCA_902826755.1 uncultured Gemmatimonadota bacterium | reverse complement strand
CGAAATGATCCACGGCGCGGTGGGAGCTTCGATCGCGTCCATGGCGCTCCGATACCAGGTGTGGGTCACGTCGACCAGCACCCCGGCCCGGTTTATCTCTCGAACCAGGGAGAGCCCGAAGTTGCTGAGGCCAGAGTCGGTCCGCTCGTGGCAGCCGTCCGCCACGTGGTTCCGGTTGTTGTAGGCCATCAGCATGTGGACCACGCCGAGCCGCTTGTAGATCTCGACCAGGCCCAGGTCGGTGCCGACGGGCACGGTTCCCTGGAAGTGGAGGCTGACCGCCAGCTTCTTTTCTCGCTTGGCCCGGAGGACATCGTCCGCCCGTTCGATCAGAATGAAACGGTCGGGCTGCGAGAGAAAGAACCGCCGCGCCAGGTTAATGTTGCGAAGGGTGGGTTCGACGCCACCGGTGAAGTCTGCTGCCACGGTAAAGGAAGCCCAGGTCACGCCGCCGGACTCGTAGTGCTCGATCCAGCGGTCGGTGTCGGCGACGGTGGGCGTGACGGGCCCCTGGAGCGGAGACCCAGGTGCCGTCATGTCGACGACAATCGATTCGGCGAACAGTTCCTTCGCGGTCTTTGCCATGCTCGGATGAACCTCCTCGGCGGCCGCCTTGCTGGGCCGGGTCACGAATGGTAGCCTTGAGATTGCGGTGATGACAAACCATTTCGCAATGTGACCCGTTCACCATCCGCTGGAGGGTCCTCCCCATCCTCACGATCATCGAGAACGCGGCGTGTTTCGACGGCTTCGGCGACCAACTGGCCGAGGGAACCCATGTTGCCGTCGAAGGCGACCGGATTCGTGAAGTCAGTGATCGGCCGATCACGGGGGCGGCGGACCGGCGGATCGATGCCACGGGCCTGACGCTGATGCCCGGCATGATCGACGCCCACGTGCATGTGTACGCGGCGGAGCTCAACCTCACCCGGGTGAGCCGGCGGCCATGGACCTACCTGGCCCACTATGCCGCCACCTTTCTCCGCCACATGCTCCGGTGCGGCTACACCACAGTCCGCGATACCGGGGGCGGCGACTATGGCCTCGCGGCCGCCCTCCGCGACGGCCTGCTCGAAGGGCCGACGCTCTATTTCGGCAATCAGTTGCTCTCGCAACTCGGTGGTCATGCCGACTGGCGCCCGCCCGAGGAGGACGATCACGGGTGCACCCTCTGCGGCTGCGGCGCCATCGACCAGAAAATGGCGGTCATCGCCGACGGGGTGGACGGCGTGATCCGGGCCGCCCGCGAGCAACTCCGACGGGGCGCCCACCATATCAAGATCGTGGCCTCCGGCGGGGTGGCCTCGCCGAGCGACCCGCTCGAGGCGATCCAGTATTCGCCGGCGGAAATCACCGCCATCGTGGAGGAGTGCGCCCGCCATGGTAAGTACGTCGCGGCCCACTGTCATCCCGACGCCGCGGTGCGCCGGTCGGTCGAACTGGGAGTTCGGTCGATCGAGCACGCCACCCTGATCGAACCGGACACCGCCCGGATGGTGGCTAGGAGCGATGCCTATCTCGTCCCGACCATGGCCGTGATCTTTGCGCTCGACAAGGACGGCGCCGCCCTGGGCCTGCCCCCCGCGAGCGTGGCGAAACTCCGCGGGATCACCCGACGCGCCGTGGAGAGCCTGCAAATCATGAAGGACGCGGGATGCCGGGTGGCCTTCGGGACCGACCTGCTCGGCCCCCATCACGATCGTCAAGGTATCGAATTCGGGATCCGCCGGGAGGTCTTCTCGAACGCGGAGATCCTCCGCCAGGTCACCTCCGTGAACGCCGCCCTGCTCTGTGCCGAGGGCGAACTCGGTTGCGTCAAGCCGGAGGCGCGAGCGGATCTCCTGCTGGTGCGCGGGAACCCGCTCGGGAATCTCGAACTCCTCGCCGCCAACGGCGCCAACCTCGCCATGGGGATGCATGGCGGGGTTCCGAAACACCTCGCCGTCTAGGCGGCGTTGCCCCGGTCACCCGGGGAAGTGCGGCCCATAGAGATAGAGCAACGCATCCGTCATCGCCGGCGGCACGACCGTGGTGTGGGTGTGGCCCGGATAGACCTTGGTGCGGTAGGTAAGCTGAGGATGTGCCCGGCGCGCGAGCAGTTCGGCCAGTCGGGTGTAGTGTCGCGCCATGTCTTCGTAGAAGGCCACGCCGCCGGTGGCCTCCAGTTCGCCGAGACTCAGGAACATCCTCGTGTCGTTCACCAGTGGCCCGGCGAGGACCGTGTCGAGCTTGGCCACGTAGTCGGTTCCGGTGGTAAAGAGGCCGGGGCTGCCGAGCCAGTACCGATCGAAGAGCGGGGACTGCTTCAGAAACGCGTAGAACGGGAACGTCCCGCCGAACGATTCCCCGATGATCCCGGCCGTCCTGCCACGGGTCGGGTACCGCGATCGAATGATCGGGTCGAGTTCGGTTTCGAGGAACTCGAGGAAGGCGTCGGCCCCACCGGGCCGGGTCAGGGGGTTGGCGGCCGCTTGGGTGAGGAGCGGGTGATCGGGAACCGCATCCGCCATCGTGTAGTCACGGCTCCGTGAGCCGACGCGACCTTCGGGATAGTCCACGCCCACCAGCAGCAGCGGGGGGAACCCCGGCCGCAGCATGTCCGCCATCTGGAGGAGGCTGATCGCGGACGCCAGGCCGAGGGCCCAGGAGCCGTCGAGCACGTAGCAGACCAGGAGATCCTGGCCGGACGGGTCCGCGGCCGGGGGGAGGAACTGGGCGTCGGGCCGCCAGACCCCGACGGCGAAGGTGTCGCCGACGGTTTTCGACTGGACTTCGAAACCAACGGCGCCGCGAATTGGCCAAAGGGACGGAGTCGTCATGTTGCTCCGGAAGAGTCTTGGATCGGCATCGGACGGGGGCGCCACGCCTCGCGGAACCGGTCGTCTTGCTGGCGTGGGTCACGAATGCTACTGTTGGATGCTACCATCCTGCAAATCCACTCCCGATCTGCTGTGGGTGAACTGACATGACCACAGCCGCGAAGCCGTGGGAACGGTATTCCGAGCGCCAGCGCTGGGTCCTGCTCGGCGTGCTGTTCCTGATCGCGACCTCCAGCTACGTCGACAAGAACATCATCGGGGTCCTCCTTCAGCCGATCAAGGAGGAATTCAAGGTCTCCGACACGATGCTGGGCCTCCTCTCCGGGCTCAGCTTTGCGGTCTTCTACGCCACGTTGGGCCTTCCCGTGGCCCGCTTGGCGGACCGGGGGGACCGTCGGCTCATCATCACCCTCTCGCTGGCTTTGTGGAGCGTGATGACCGCCTTCTGCGGCTTGGCCCAGTCCTTCTGGCAGCTGGCGGCGGCCCGGATCGGCGTGGGCGCCGGGGAAGCGGGGGCGATTCCACCGGGACAAAGTCTCATTGCCGACTATTTCCCGCCTGAGCGCCGCGGCAAAGCGCTGGGCGGCTTCATGATGGCCTCGATGGCCGGTTACGTGATCGGAACGGTCCTCGGCGGGCAGCTGGCGCAGGCGTATGGCTGGCGCACCGCGTTCCTGGTTGTCGGGCTTCCCGGTGTCCTGCTCGCGGTCATCGCGCGCCTGGTCCTCGACGAACCCCGCCTGCACGCCGGGATCACGGTGGCACCCACGGAGTCGGAGTCGCTCCGGGATTCGTACCGCGCTCTGGTCGCCAAGCCGTCGTTCGTAGGCATCCTCATCGCGATGGTGCTCTACTTCCTGATCGCCTATGGGGCGTTCGCGTTCATCGTGCCGCTCATGATTCGGACCTACGGAATCACGGTGGGCAAGGCTGGCGCCCTCTTCGGGATGCTCTCCACCATCGGCGCGGTGGCCGGGAACGCGATCGGCGGGGGGCTGACCGACCGGCTCTGCCAGCGGGACCCTTCGTGGGCCGCACGGTTTCCCGCCTGGGGGATGATCGGGGCGTTCTTCGTCTACGAGGCCGCGTTCCTGATGCCGAATCTGACCGCGCTGGTGGTAGTGCTGACGATCGGCGGGGTGTTCTTGACGGGGCCGGTACCGTCGATGTTCGCGGCACTCCATCTGGTCTGCGGTTCCAAACGTCGCGCCACGTCGGTGGCGATCATCTTCTTCTTCGCCAACCTGCTCGGACTCGGGCTCGGCCCGATCATCGCGGGGGGCCTGTCCGATACGTTCGCCCGTTCGGTCGGGCCGGCGGACGGCCTCCGTTACGCGATGATGGTGGTGATGGTGACCTTCCTTCCGTGCGGCTACTATCTGCTCCGCGCCGCCCGCACCCTCAAGGCCGACATGGAGGCCTGATTCACGATGCGCCGCTTCGGTCGTTGGTTCGGATTCGCGATGCTGCTGTCGGCCCAATCCGTGAATGCCCAGTCGAATCTGCCGCCTCTCGGAGACTCCGTCTATCGGCAGATGCGGAGCTTCGCGGGCCTGGTGAAAGGCGGCTCCCTGACACCGCACTGGATGGCGGACGGCCGGTCGTTCTGGTACGTGGACGGGGGCCCGGCCGCGCCCGCGTTCCACAAGGTCGATCCACCCGCCCCCCCCGCCACCCCCCCCC
>CADEGB010000387.1 GCA_902826755.1 uncultured Gemmatimonadota bacterium | reverse complement strand
CCAGCCGGCCTGGCGGGGGTCCCAGATCGGGGCCAGCGTGACTTCGACCGTGGCGGTAGTGCCCGCGGCGATGGTCGTCGAGCCGGTCGCGACTGGCGTCATCAGGCCTTGAACCGCCTCCACCCGGATCGGCCCGGCCGGTGCTTCCAGCTCGATCGTCCCGTCGGAATAGAAGAAGACCAGGCCGTTCTGGCCGTCGAACCTCGGCTGACCTCGATCCGGAACCAGGGGGTGACCGTTGCCGTCGGTGACCGTCAGCCGCGCGGCCGCCAGGTTCGAACCGATCCGGGTCGTGATCCGAACCCGTCCCGTTGGTTGCCCCCAGTCCCAAGACGTGATCGGCACCGGCTCGACCGTACCACCGTCGCTGGCCGCCCGGTAGAGCACCATCCGCTGCTCCGGATCCGCTTCGACGTAGAAGACCGAGCGGCCGTCAGGGTGCCAGGCCGGGGTGAGCGGCGTCCCGTGGCCCTCGGTGAGCTCGATGGGGTAGGGGTTGCCATCGACCGGAACCAGCTGGACCGACCAATTGGTTCCGTCGGGATCCGGCCAGGTGACTGCTACCGTCCGGCCATCGGGGCCCCCGGCGAGCCGCGTCATCGAGAGAATCGGTCCCGACAGCAGGGTTCGCTCGACCCCGGTGGCGAGGTCGCGGATCCGGAGGTCATTGCCCGCCGCTTTGGCGAGGAACACGAGTCGTTTCCCGTCGGCGAGGACGACCGGCTGCAGTTCCTGACTGCCGCCCGCGGTGGTGATCCTGGTCTTGGCCCCCGAAGGCAGGTCGAGCCGCCAGATGTCGAGGTCACCGGCGACGGCCGAGGCGTAGTACAACGCGGTGCCGTCCGGCGCGTAGCTCGGGTCGAGGTCGATCGCGGTCTCGGCGACGAGCGTCCGTTCCCGTCCGGTGGCGAGTTCGAGTTCAACGATCGACGTCTCGCGGGTGTCATCCCGCACGAACGCCAGCTTCGTCCCGTCCGGCGACCACGCTGGCCGGGCATCGATGCCGGCGCCGCTGGTGACCCGTCTGGCAACGCCCGAGCCAATGTTCATGACCCAGAGCCAGCCTCGGGCCCCGAACGCGATCCGACTGCCGTCCGGCGCCACGGCCGGATCGATTGGGCCGATGGTCAGGGACGGCAGCTCGTAACCCTCGAGGTACACATGGTGGCCCATCCCCTGGATCTTGGGATAGCGATTGGTCCATTGGCCATCGACGGGACTGGCGGCGGCGAGACCGAGAGCGGCGAGGACCGCGAAGCGAACGCGCATGGCGAGTGTTCCCGGGGATGATTCGAGTGAGAAAACCGGGCGGAACGCCGCCCGCGATGACGCGTCAATACCCGCGAGCTGGATCCACCGCCAACCGGGGCGTTTCCCCGCGTTCGATGGCCGCGAGGCTTTCGAGAAATCCAGCGGTCGTTGCCGCCAGGGTGCTGGGCCCGCTCAGGTGGGGCGAGATCATCACGAGGGGATGGTCCCACAGGGGGGACTCGGGCGGCAACGGCTCCCGTTCGAAGACGTCGAGCGCCGCGCCCCGGAGGTAGCCCCGGTCGAGGGCTTCCGGGAGCGCGCCCTCATCGATGACCGCCCCGCGGCCGACGTTCATGAGGTACACCCCGCCGCACTGCGCCAGGCGATCGCGATCGAGCCACCCGCGGGTGGCCTCCGTCAGCGGCGCCGCCAGGATCAGCCAATGAGCTTCCTGGACCTCGGCCTCGAAACGCTCCGTCGGCTCCACTCGGTCGAAGTCCGGGACGGAGCGGCCGCTCCGCGACAAGCCGACGACGATCGCGCCGAGACCGCGGAACGCCCGGGCGATACCGGCGCCGACCTGGCCCGTGCCGAGGATCAGAACGCGCTGACCTCGGAGGAGGATCGGTTCCCGGGTCCGATTCCAGCGGCGGTCCCGCTGGTCGGCACCCAGCTCTCGGAGAAACTGGTTCTCCGCCAGGGCCCTGGTCAGGCACCACTCCCCGATGGCCGGGCCGAAATCCTCGCCGCTCTTGGTGAGGAGGATGCCAGCGGGAAGTGACTTGCGATAGACCAGGCCATCGACCCCCGCGCCGATGCTGTGGATCCAGCGGATCGAGCCCCAGCCGTCCACCGCCGGCTTCCGGAAGCCGACGAACACCTCGGCCCAGGCCAGATCCGCGGTGTCGACGGTGGCCAGGGCCTTGGTCCGGATCTCGAGATCGGGTCGGGCGACGGCAATGGCGTCGCGAAGCCCGCCGATGTGATCGGCGGCCAGTAGGATGTGCTTGGGCTTGAGGGCGGTCATGGCTGGTCGAAGGTGGGCCCCGGTCCGCAACGGGTCAAGAGGCGCTTGAGTGCTGGTCGAGCTTGGCGGCCGCGGCAGAGCCAAACACGAAGATCGGGAGGTGCATCCCGATTGGCTCAAGGGCGGCCTCAAAGATAGCTTTCCGCCTCGCGCCATCCCATCGCCCCGCCGTCGAGGACGCCATGACCAGGCCGCTCCTGCTGGGAGCCACGCTCGTTGCCCTTGTTAGCCCCTCCTCCGCGCTCGCGGCGCAGGAGTTTGCCGGTCCGAGTCCCTGGCCAGCGATTCGACAGGAGCGGATCAACCGGCTGCTGCCCACCGCGATGGCGCGGGCCGATATCGACGCCTGGGTGATTCTCCTCCGCGAAAACGCCAACGATCCGCTGGCCCTCCACGTCGGAGGCGAGAACGCCGGGGCACCGGCCGCGGTGATCCTGACCCGGAACGGTGAACGGGTCCGTTCGGTGATGATCTCGGGATTCGGTGAGGCGATTGCCCTCCGCGAATTGGGCTGGCACGATTCGGTCGTGGTCTACGAGCGGGGCCCCGGCGCGCTCGAGCAGGCGGTGGCAGCCCGGCTTCGCGCCTCCGGGGCGCGGCGGATCGCGATCAACAGCTCCGGCGCCAACGTGGCGGACGGGCTGTCGCATACGCAGCGGGTCCAACTCGAACGGGCGCTCGGGCCGGAGCTCACGTCCCGCCTGGTGACCTCCGAACCCTTGGTGGAGGCCTGGTTGGCTATCAAGCTCCCCGCCGAGATCGACATCATGCGGCGGGCGGCCCGCCTCACGGCGGCCCTGGAGGAGGAGGCCTACGCCACGGTCCGGCCGGGAGTGACCCGGGACGCCGATCTGGCCCGCTTCCTCAAGCGACGCATTCGCGAACTTGGCGTCGAGGATGGCTGGAACCCGAGCCAGAACCCGAGCGTCAACTCCGGGCCGGATCGGGGCCATTCTCATGCCTCGGATCGGGTCATCCAGCCGGGTGACATCATTCAGATCGACTTCGGCATCAAGGTGTGGGGCGTCTGGGTTACCGATATCCAGCGGTTTGCCTACGTTCTTCGGCCCGGTGAAACGGGTCCGCCGCCGGAGGTGGTGCGTCAGTGGGACGCCGCCCTAAAGGGCGGTGGCGCCGCCTTCGCGGCGATGCGCCCTGGCGTGACGGGCGCCGCGGTCGACTCGGCTCAACGCCTGGTGATGAACGCGGCCCGGTCGGCGAGCGTGCCGTGGGGCACCGGACACGGGGTCGGATACTGGGCCCACGACGTCGGCCCGGGGTTGAGCCGCCGGGAAACCCGCCGGCTCGAGCCGGGCCAGACCTTCGCATTCGACAGCTTCTTTGCCTGGACCCTGCCCGGTGGTGACGGGACCTGGGGAAACGGCAGCAAGACGATCTCGGTGGAGGAAATGGCGGTGGTGACCGCGTCGGGGGCCGAGTATCTCTCGGAACCGCAGCGGCGGCTGATCCTGATTCGTTCCCAATGACCTCGGCAGGAGTGCGATGACCGACGCCCAACCGGCGACTCCCCGCCGCGACATCCCCGTCACCCGCCGCGAGATCTTCGGCTGGGCGATGTTCGACTTCGCCAACTCCAGCTACACCACGGTCGTCATCACCGCCGTCTACAGCGCGTTCTTCGTTCGCTACATCGTTCCCGAGGGATCCACCACCCGCGACTCCTACTGGTCCACCGCCATCCTCCTCTCGATGGTGGCGGCCCTGATCCTCTCGCCGCTGACCGGGGCGATCATCGACAAGAGCGGCCGGAAGAAGGCCTGGCTCTTTGCGAGCTGTCTGATTTGCGCGATCGGCACCGCCGGCCTCTTCTTCGTCGAGCCGGGTGAGGTCTGGCTCGCGATCCTCCTGATCGTCATCGGCAACACCGGCTTCATGCTGTCGGAAGCGTTCTGCTCGAGCTTCCTGCCCGACCTTGCCACCCCGAAGAACATGGGTAAGGTGTCCGGGCTTGGCTGGGGCATCGGGTACCTCGGCGGCCTGGTCAGCGTCTTCATCGCCTCCCAGGTCATCATCAAGGCCGACCCGACCAGTCAGTTGGCCACGTACGTGGCCCAGAACCAGCTGGCCATGCTGGCAATGGCCGGATTCTTTCTGTTGGCCGCCACCCCGACGTTCGCCCTGGTCCGCAACCGGTCGCTGCCCGCGCCCGGGTTCGAGAACGCTCCCATTGGCCGGCTCGTCCGGGCCGGGTTCGCCGAATTCG
>CADEGB010000386.1 GCA_902826755.1 uncultured Gemmatimonadota bacterium | reverse complement strand
CGCGCCCGCCGGCGCCACCGAATCAACGGCCCGACGGCGTCGGCAGTCCCCCCAGGAACCGATTCATCTCCGCGATGATTCGAACCGGATCGTACCAGGTCAGCAGGTGCGGCGACTCCAGTTCCACCACCGTAACCGGCCCGGCGGCGCGCCGCAGCGCGGCCAGCCCCGACTGCTTGACGGGCACGTCGACCTCGGTGACCCACCGACGGAGGAGCGCTTGGTCCTCGGCCGAATAGCCGGTGGCCCGCATGGCGCGGAGCGCCGGTTCGAGCATCCGGGCCCAGACCGCCAGCACCGGAACCTTGATGGCCGAGTAATCCGTGCCGGTCGTGGCCATCCAGCCAAGCTGCTTCCCCAGTTCCGCGAGCGGCAGTTGCCAGGCCAACCGACCGTCCGCAGTAAGGTGGGTCTGACTTCGGAGCGTCACCCCCGCCACCGCCCCCCAGGTTTCCGGATCCCGCCATCGGTACCACGCCTCGAGCGTGGCGTGGGAGCGAAAGGCGCTGTCCGGCGGAAGCATCAAGCGATTGATGTCGGCCGTCCCGGGGTGCCGGCCCATCATCGGCCAGTCGTAGACGGCGTCCAGGAAAACGATGGCCGCGACCCGGGACCCAAGCCGATCAGCCACCAGCGGCATCTCCCGCCCGGCAAACGAATGGCCCACGAGCACCACCCGCTGGGCGCCGAGGGCCTCGATGAATCCGACGATGTCGTCGACCAGGGCCTCGATGGTGAACCCGGCAATCGGCTTTTCCGACGCCCCATGGCCTCGGCGGGTGAGTCCGACGACCCGGTAGCGATCGGTAAAGGCGGGGGCGATCCCGCCCCAGGCGTGCGCGGTGTGCGACCAGCCGGGGAGGAGCAGCATCAAGTCGCCCGTGCCGCCCCAGTCGAGGTAGTGAAGGCCAACCCCGTTGACTCGGGCTTGGAGATCCTGCGGGAAAACGACCCGCGGCGGTTCCGACCGTTGCGCCCCGAGAGCGGCCGGGCCGAAGCCCAGCGCCGTCACCGCGGTGAGCAGTCGGGCGGTTGCGCGACTGCGCCGACCGAGCCAGCGTGTCATCCGTTCCTGGGGCACATCCCCTCCCTTCGACGTTTGGATCTCGATCCGCGACGGCGGGACGTCCTGAGCGCCCACGCGGATCAGGGCCGCGAAAAGACCGCCCCGTGCGGAATGCCTGGCGCGTTTCCCCCGTGCGGCCAGGTCTTCCCCTGCATCCGGAAACCGGCCTCGCTCGCGCCCTCCTCACGGAACCGCTGATCGAGCGCCAGCGCCCCGGTGTTGGGATCGAGCCGAGCGATGACCACGCGGCTGGCCATCCCCTGGTACCCGGTCACCACCACACGACGCCCATCGGGCGAGACGGCGAGCCAGTGCGGCTCGTTCCCGTCCTCCAGCGTGATCCGCCCCACCTCCCGCGGCGCGGTCGGATCGCTCAGGTCGAAGCTCGTCACCGCGCCGCCAGGTGCCGTCATCAGCCAGTAACGTCCCGCGACGGCCGGCACCGCGCACGACCCCTCACGAGGCCTCGGAAGGGACGCGACCAGACGAGCGCTCGGCGCGTCGCCGTCGAGTCCGCCTAACAGAAACAGACCACAGTGGAACGTCGACACGATGACCGTCTTCCCGTCGTCAAGCACTCGCGGCTCGGCGCTCAGGAGTCCTTCGTCGCCGGCGGGGCCGTCAGGGAGCGGGATGGTGTGGAGGAGAGTGAGGTCCGAGAGCCGCCAGACCTGCACCAACCGGCTGGCCGGGAAATCGAGGACCATGTCGGTCGACGTGGTGACGATCCGGTCGAGCGAAGGAACGACGGCCGCGCTGTAGACCCGAAGCCCACTGTCCGCACCGGGGTAGTCGGCGGAGCGGGCGCGGACCGGAACGCCCGCCGAGGTCACCTCCACCAGACCGCCCGCGCGAACTCGGCCACCCCCGTGGCGCATCTGGAAGGTCACCAGCCGGTTCCCGCTGGGCAGCGGAATGTAGGAGTGCGGGTGGGTAAGCCCCTCGAGGTCGCCAAACTCGGCCGCAAGGCGGGGCGCGGCCGGCACGGAGAGATCGAAGACGAAGCTCCGACCGGAGGCAAACCCATTGGCGAAAAGCCAGCCGTCGGCAATAGCGTACTCGGTGTGGTGGGGGCGGCCCCCGCGCCCCGGCACCGGAACCGTGGTGACGAGCCGGCCATAACGGCCGGAGTCCTCGGTAACATCGAGTACGGCCAGGAAGTCGGGCGCGGTGGAGTCAGCGGACGCAGTCCACAAGTAGAGGAACTGCTGGTGTGGCCCGGCGGCTCGTGCCGTGCAGGCAACGAGCGAGAGGAGGAGGAGGAGGATGGCTCGCATGGAGGAAGATACCCGGCCGAGCTTCTCCACCTCGAGTACCGCGAAATAACCGCCCCACATTGCGGCAAATCGGGTAACGCGGCCGCAGCCCTCGGCGCCATGATGCGCCATGCCGAGTTGCCAAAACCCCGCCGCCGAGCCGACCTTATGGCCATGCCACTCACCGCCCGCCGCTTCACCGTCGACGACCTCGACACCTTCCCGGAGGACGGCAACCGATACGAGGTGCTTGAAGGGCACCTCCTCGTGAGCCCGGGACCGGGCCTCCCCCATCAGGTCGTCACCGGGCGGTTGATGATCCGACTGGCCCGGCTCCTCGAACCCTGGCCCGGAATCCTGGTGACGAGCCCCGGCACCATCATCCAGGCCCCCGCCACCCGCCTGGAACCCGACATCCTGGTCTTCGGTTCTCCCGACTCCCCGACGTGGGACGCGGTCCGGCACTGGCTCCTGGCGGTGGAAACCACCAGCCAATCCACCCAGGTGTACGATCGAGAGTTCAAGCGCCTCGCCTACCTCGAACTCGGAGTGCCCGAGGTTTGGCGGGTGGACCTCGATCGGCGGTGCATTCTGGTGTCGCGGCAGGGCGAGGCGGCGGACCGGGCGCACGAGGACCACGTATCGTGGACGCCCGTGGGATTGGGCGGGCCTCTGGTCATCGAGGTGCCGCCATTGTTCGCAGGGATTTCGAAGGGGCGCTGACCCCGGACCGTCGGACCGCCCTACTGACTCATCGCGGCGCTCGCGGCCTTGTACGCTTCGGCGCTCCAGAACGCCCGACCGCACGTGTCGCCACCCTGCCCGATTGCCTGGGCGTTGAACGACACTCGCTGCGCAAAGCCGTTCCCGTCGACCTTGACCTCCCGGCGTTCGCCCCCGGCCATCTCCGACAGCACGATCTTCCCGGCGGCCGCGTCGTACCGGACAAACTGGACGGCTTCGTTCCTGAGCTTCAGCACGTACGCCGGCTTCAGGCTGCAGAGCTTGGCGCCATCCCAGGCCAGGTCTTCCGGATCCTGGGTCGGGGCCGCGGCCGGGGTGGCCGCTCCCGATTGGATGGCCTTCATCTTCTCGGCGGTTTCCGCCTGCAGCTTCTCGTTGGCGGCTCGAGTCGAGGAGTTACCGCCCGCGGGCGGGGTGGCCGCTTCGGCCGTGCGGCCCGCCCTGGCTTGGGACCGTTGCCAGGCGCGTTCGGTGATGGCCTCGGACTGACACTCCATGATCTCGCGGCGACGGCTCACGATCTCATCACTGGTCCACTCCGGTTTGACACAACCGTAGGCATCGCGGTACCCGGTGTCGCTGGTGGCGCCAACCGGCATATCAGCGACCAGCAGTTCCTGCTCGGCGAGCGAGTCGCAATTGTTCGAGGTCACGACCCCGGAGCGGGTCCGGATGATCGTCGGAATCGCCGCCGTGGTCACTCGCGTTCGGCCAGTGGCGGGATCGGTTTTGGCGTCGCCCGGCCGCGCCATGTCGATCGACCCCAGGTATCCGGTCTTGATGTCGTTGAAGCACGTCAGCCACTGACCGTCGGCAACCTGGACCCGGCCCCGCACCGTGTAGTTCCCGGCCACCGCCTTCTTGAGCTTGGCGAGCGGGTTCTGGGCGGAGACAGACGACAGCGGCGCCAGACCCAGCACGAGGGAGCCGGCAAGCATCAAGCGGAAAGTCATAACCATTTCCTGGTCAGTCGGGAGGGTAGGCGGAGCATAGGTTCGCGGGTGCGGAGCCGCAAGCCGGCGCCCGGCGGGCCCGACGCCTACTCGTTGCGCCGCTCCCATGGTCATCGCCAGGCTGCGGAGGGGGCTGGGCCATGCCGGCGGGCGACCACCCAAGATCAGTCAGTGTTCGATTCTTGACGGGTAATCCGGCGGAATTCTGGCCGTCGGAGGCGAAATGACGACCCAAGGGCGCCAGATGATGGAGAAATGAGCGACGCACCCTATCCTGGCGACGAACTCACCGACCACGGATTGCCCTATGGCGTCGCGCCGACCCGATTCCGATTCCGTTTCCAGCCGAATCACCGACCTTCGGCTCACCTCCCCCCTCTGCCGCGCTCCCCTTGCCATCGGCTTCCGCGCCGAGGCGTTCGGCGATGCCAGCATCGTTTCGGTCAGGGTCAGCATTGCCCCCCGGGCCGGCGTCGTCACCCCCCCCGCTCCCGCC
>CADEGB010000385.1 GCA_902826755.1 uncultured Gemmatimonadota bacterium | reverse complement strand
ACGGGCCATGGCCCAGGCGAGTTGCTGCTCGCCCATGAAGACCTCGCCGATCCGATCCTGCCGAAGCAACTCGGCCTCCTCGTCGTGGTGGCTCCGAACCACCACCTCGACCCCCGGATTGAGGGCTCGGGCGGTGGCCACCATGGGCCGGACCGCGGCCACATCCGGAATCGCGATCACGAGGAATCGGGCCCGGGCCACGTGGGCCTGGATCAGGACGGCCGGCTCCGCCGCATCGCCGGCCACGGCATGCATCTGTCGCGCTCGAAGTCGCTCGACCAATTCGCGGTTCTGATCGACGACCACCACCGTCAACCCGTCGGCCACCAGCGTCTCCGCAATGCGGCACCCGACCCGCCCATGGCCCACCAGGACGACGTGGCCTGTGAGCTGGCCCGGGTCGACGGTCGCCGGCAGCTCCGCCAGCGGATCCTCACTCCGTTCCAGGCGACTGGCCCCGGGCGACCGCCGGACCGCCCAGGCGTGGACGGGTGCGATGGCGGCGAAGAGGACCGGATTGAGCGCGATCGAGATCAGCGCGCCCGCCAGGACGAGGTCCCGCCCCTCGAGGGGCAGGAGTCCAAGCGTCACGCCGAGGCCGACCAGGATGAAGGAGAACTCGCCGATCTGGGCCAGCCCGGCCCCGACGGTCAGCGCGGTGCTGAGGGGATAACGGAACAGGAGGACCAGGCCAACGGCGGCCACCGTTTTGCCGATGACGATGATCGCCACCACCGCAAGCAACGCGATCGGCCGCTCGACCAGCACCTTCGGATCGAAGAGCATTCCGACCGAGACGAAGAACAGAACGGAAAAGGCGTCGCGGAGCGGCAGCGACTCCTCCGCGGCCCGATGACTGAGGGCCGACTCGCGCATGACCATGCCAGCAAAGAACGCTCCGAGCGCGAACGACACGCCGAACAGCTTGGCCGCTCCGAACGCGACCCCGAGGGCTATGGCAATGACACCGAGGGTGAACAACTCCCGCCACCCCGTCCCCGCGATCATCCACATGAGACGCGGGAGGACGCGCGGGGCCACGACGAGCATGACGACGAGGAACGCGAGCAGCTTGAACCCGGTCACCGCCATCTCACGCAGGAGGGACGGGGCGGCACCGCCGGGCACTCCGCCGCCGAGGGCGGCGGCCAGCGGCGGCAGGAGCACCAACACCAGCACCACCACGAGGTCCTCGACCACGAGCCAGCCGACGGCGATCTGACCGTTGACCGACGTGAGTTGGCCTCGGCTCTCGAGCCCCCGCAGCAACACGACGGTGCTGGCAACCGACAACGCCAGCCCGAAGACGAGCGCGGCCCCAACGGGCCATCCCCACGCGAGGGCCAGCGCCGCCCCCATGGCCGTGGCGACGGCGATCTGCACCACCGCGCCGGGGAGCGCGATCTTCCGAACCGAGAGCAGGTCGGCCAGCGAAAGGTGGAGCCCGACCCCGAACATCATCAGGATGACACCGATTTCCGCCAGTTGTCCCGCCAAGTCGAGGTCGCCGACGAAGCCCGGGGTGGCCGGGCCGATGGCGATGCCGGCCACCAGGTATCCGACCAACGGCGGCATCCGAAGCCGGGCGGCGATCAGGCCAAAAACCATGGCCAGGCCGAAGCCTGCGGCGAGGGTCGCGATCAGGCTGACGCTGTGGGGCATAGGCCCAAACCTACCCGGTCCCTGGGCCGCATGGACTCCCCCGCCTCGGGTCCTGAGGTCGGTTACCACCCCCGCCGGAAACGGGCCGAGGCGGGCCCGTGACCGGACCCTGACCAAGCCGTCATCCCGCCGGTAAGCCCGGAGGCCACCTTCGAGCGGTCGACCACGGGGGTCGGCATTTCGGATCTGCTGGAGGGCCCGATGGAAACGACGAGGGGGACCAGGAACCGGTCCCGCACAATGGAGTACTTCCTGGCCCTTGCCACGATCGCCGCCGCGACGTTCCTGACCGTTCCCTGACAGGGGTCAGGGAACGGAAGCATTCTCCTCGAACACCGGGCGCGGCATCCCGAGGCCCCCGACATCCCGCAGCAGGAACGAGTGGGCGACCCTGATGCTGTACCGCCCCGCCCGGGCAACTCGGACGGTGGCGGTGTATTCGTGCTGCTCCAGATCCGGATGTCGCTCCAAGGCGGTCTCGATGGCCGTGACGTGAATCGTGACGACGGACCGTCGACGGGTGGCGCCCGCGCGCAAGCGCCAGCCGCGGCTGCCCAAGGACATGTGTCCCCGCACCGTGATCGTACCGACCCCGGTTTGCAGTTCGAATTCCCCGGGTCCGGCGCCCGTCGAACAGACCGAGGACTCGAGATGGACGGGCAGTTGATTCGCCACGATGATCTTTCTGAGAGCCACAGACCTTCTCCGCGGGCCGCATCGAACCCGTGACCGATTCGTCAACGGCTGGTCACGACTCGATGACTCGGCGCTTCGTCACACTCCGACGACGACATCGCGGTCAGCGGCGTGACGGGAACGTTACCGCGTTATCTCAGGGGTGAAGCGACGCCGTGGGAGCTTCCCACCTCGATCGCGTTCGGCGATCGCTCTCGCACCTGTCTTCGTCTCGAGGTACCCGCCGCATGCGTTGGAGTCTCGGAACATGGTCGCTGGCGCTCGCGCTGGGCGCGGCCGCGGCGGCCGACGTCACGGCCCAGCCAGCCGCACCAGCCGGCCGGATCGCCGGTCGAGCAATCGACCAGGCCACCAACCGGCCGCTCGTATCGGCCCGGATCACGATCGTCGGCAACACCGTGGTGCTGACCACCGACCTGGATGGGCGGTTCCGGTCCGAGCCGCTGCCAGCCGGCCGCTACGCGCTCCGAGCCGCCTTGATCGGATACAAGCCGATGCAGATCGACAGCATCGTCGTCGCGGCCGGGCAGACCGCCGTCGTCAACCTGAGTCTCACCGCCGCTCCCCTGGAGCTCCAGGAGCTCGTGGTCGAGGCCGCCGTCTCCGCTCGAGCCGCGTCGACGGCGGGGCTCCTGGCGCAACAACAGGCCTCCGCCGTGGTGCAGGACGGCATCTCGGCAGAGACGATGGCCCGGAGTCCCGACTCCGACGCCAGTGACGCGATTGCCCGGGTCACCGGCATCTCGGTCATCGGCAAGAAGTTCGTCGTGGTCCGGGGGCTGAGCGAGCGCTACAGCGGCACGCTGCTGAACGGGTCGGAGCTCGCCAGCCCCGAACCACTCCGCAAGGTGGTGCCCCTCGATGCGTTTCCGGCCGCGCTGCTCGAATCGATCGTCACCACCAAGGGCTTGTCGCCCGACAAACCGGGCGACTTTGCCGGCGGTCTGGTCGAGATCAAGACCAAGGAGTTCCCAGACGAGTTCGTGGCCCAGTTCAAGGTCTCGCAGGAATGGAACAGCGTCTGGACCTTCGAGCGCGGCGCCTTGATTCCCCGCGGCGGCACCGACTTCGCGGCGTACGACGACGGTCGTCGGGCGATGCCGGTGTTGCCCGCCGATACGACCAAAGACGCCCTCGAGCGGTTTGCCGAGCAGTTCCGCAACGTGTGGACGCCGCGGCTCCGGCGGATCGCCCCCGGCCTGGGACTCGGCTTCAACGTTGGCGGACAGATGTCCGTGGCCGGGTTGCCGATCGGGGCCATCTTTTCGCTCAACTACTCCTCCAAGACCGAACGCCAGCCGGAGCGGATCTATCAGTTTTCGTTCGGTGGCGATCAGCCCAGTGCCGGCTCCGTCTATGACGAGGCCCAAGCCGTGACCGACTGGGGAAGCGTCCTCAACGTGTCGACGAGACTGGGGACCTACCACAAGCTCTCCTTCAACAACTTCTATACCCGGAACGCCGAGGAAGGCGTCTTCCAGAGCACCGGGTACGATCTCCAGGGCAACGCCGACCGGTTGACCCGCTATCAGGTCCGCTACGTCGAGCGGGATCTGCTGCAGAGCCAGCTGGCCGGAGAGCACTTCTTCCCTGCCCTGCGCGACTCCCGACTGGAATGGAAGGTGGCCGTTGGCGCGGCCAACCGCGACGAGCCGGACAACCGGATCGCCACGTACGGCCTCCAGACCGACGGGACCTTTGCGCTGTTCCCGAACCAGGGCAACGAGGCCAACTTCCGATTCCTCGACGATCGGACGCGATCGGCGCAACTCGACTGGTCGCTTCCCCTCTCGCTCCGCGCCCGCGGCGACGCCCAGATCAAGGTCGGGGCGTCCGGGCGCCAGAAGGACCGGACGTTCAAGACCTATCGTTACCAGTTGGTGGCCGTCAATCAGCCACCCGACGGCGTGGCGACCCGCCAGCTTCCGCCCGAGGAGGCGTTCTCCCCCGAGAATCTCGGTCGCAACATCGAGATCCGGGACGGCAGCGGCCTCGGGCAGCCGTACGAGGCCGACGACAACCTCTATGCGGCCTATGCGATGGTCGATGCCGAGGTGATTCCGCGGCTCCGGGTGGTCGGAGGGCTCCGGGTCGAGGAGTGGCGGCTCGATCTGTTCTCGAACACCCGCCTGGCTCCGGTGGGTGACCCGATCGTCCGACGTGACCGGGAC
>CADEGB010000384.1 GCA_902826755.1 uncultured Gemmatimonadota bacterium | reverse complement strand
TGGGCGAGATGCTCGCCGCGGGCGGGATCCCGATCGGCCCCGACAAGCGGCCGAACCAACAGTTTTTCCAGCGGAGCGACAACTACCGGTTCGCCCTCCGCGGGGTCGTGGCCCACACCCTGTCGACCTTCAACATGCACGCGGATTACCACCGGCCGAGCGACGAGGTGGACCGGGTCGACGCGGTCCACATGGCGAGGGTCATCGACGCCGCCACTCGCGCCGTCCGGATCCTGGCCGATGGCGACCGGCCCTCCTGGAAACCAGGCGGTCAACCGACGCCTCCCGCCAACCGCCCGTGAGCCAATGATCCACCGCAGCCTGTTTCCGGATCTCCGGTACCCCGCCATCCCGGTCTCCGCCCTGATCCGGGCCGGCCTGGAAGCTCGTCCCGACGCGGTCGCGATGATCGATGCCGCCACCGATCAACGGATCACCGGCGCGCAGATCCTCGCCGATGCCGGCCGGATCGCCGGGAACCTGGTCCGGCGCGGGCTTCGACCGGGCCAGGTCGTCGGCATCATGGCGCCTAACGTCCTCGAATACGGCGCCCTCCTGCTCGGCATCTGGGACGCCGGTGGCGTGGCGACGACGATGAATCCGCTGGCCACCGCCGACGAGGTCGCGAGCCAACTCGGCGAGACGGCGGCGCGGTTCGTGGTGACGGTGCCGGCGTTGCTCGACAAAGTCGTCGATGGAGCCGGTCGGGCCGGGGTCACGGAGCTGTTCGTGATCGGGTCCGGACCGGGCGCCACACCGTTCGCGGAACTGCTGACCGGCAATCCGCTCCCGGTCCCGGTGTCAGTCGATCCGGCGAGTGCCCTGGCGGCCCTTCCCTGGTCGAGTGGCACGAGCGGTAAACCCAAGGCCGTGATGCTGACCCACGAAAATCTGGTGGCCCAGCTCCACCAGTTTCTGGCAGTCCAGCACCATCAGGCCGGCAGCGTCCATCTGGCCGTTCTCCCGTTCTTCCATATCTACGGGCTGGTCCTGATCCTCCTGGCGGCGCTCTGGAAGGGCTGCACGCTGATCGTGATGTCGCGATTCGAGTTGGAGGCGTTTCTGACGGCCCTGGCGCGCTATCGGGTTACGCTGGCGCCCGTCGTCCCCCCCATCATCGTGGCGCTGGCCAAGCACCCACTGGTCGAGACGTTCGATCTGTCGAGCCTCCGGAACGTGATGTCGGGGGCCGCCCCGCTGGGAGCCGACGTCGAGGAAGCCTGCGCCCGTCGGCTCGGCTGCCTGGTGATTCAGGGCTACGGGATGACCGAACTCTGTGGCGCCTCGCACCTCCACCCCCTCGACCCGGCCCGGCTTCGCCGCGGGTCGGTGGGCTTCCTGGTTCCGGGCCTCGAGGCCCGGATCGTCGATCCGGATACCGGTCGGGACCTCGGCGTCGGGGAGCGCGGGGAAATCTGGCTCCGCGGTCCGAACGTGATGCGGGGATACCTGGCCCGCCCCGAGGCCTCCGCCGAGGCGCTCGATCGAGATCGCTGGCTCCACACCGGCGACATCGCCTACGTCGACGCCGACGGCTATTACTACATCGTCGATCGGGTCAAGGAACTGATCAAGTACAAGGCCCACCAGGTCGCTCCGGCCGACCTCGAGGCGGTGCTCCTGGCCCACCCATCGATCGCCGACGCGGCGGTGATCCCGAGCCCGTGCGACGAGGCGGGCGAGGTGCCGAAGGCGTTCGTGGTGACCAAGACACCGATGACCGCCGACGAGGTGATGGACTACGTGGCGAGCCGGGTGTCGCCATTGGACAAGGTCCGTCGCGTCGAATTCGTCGACGCCATTCCGAAGAGCCCGTCCGGCAAGATCCTGCGGCGGATCCTGGTCGAACGGGAACGGCAGCGGGCCGCCCCCTGAGCCGCGGGGCCCGCCCCGGCTCGTTCGTCCACCCCTGAACCCGAGGTTCTCATGGCATCACTCGACTGGGCCTACCTCCGCCCTGGCTGAATCACCTGCCAACGCACGCAAGGGTTCCTTGCGAAGACCAACGCCACCATCACCACCAAGGTGGACGCCAAGAAGCAGACGATTCCGGGCAAGGACGCGCTCCGGGTGCTCGACGGCATCGACGACCTCTACGTCACCAAGGGGAAGAAGGTCATCCACGTCGATCTGAAAAAGGGGAAACCGTCGAATGATGAACTCGCCGCCCTGCTGATCGGACCGAGTGGAAACCTCCGGGCCCCGACGACGCGAAAGGGCCGGGTGTTGTTGGTGGGATTCGACGAAGCGACCTACGCTCGGTTCGTCAAATAGGCGGCCGGGATACTGGACACCGTCACGATGGTGTCGATCCCTGGAGGATGGACATCAGTCGGACCGCGTCGAGGTTGCCGCCGGAGACGACGCAGACCGTTTTCAGGCCGGCCATCTTCCCGGCCCGCGCGGCCGCGAGCGCCAGTGCCCCCGCCCCCTCGGCAATGACCCGGGTTCGCTCGGCCAGCACCCGAACGGCGTCGGCCGTCTCCCCGACGCTCACGGTCACGGCGCCGGCCAGCAGTTCACGCGCCAACGGCCACATTTCGTCCAGCACCGTCCGACCACCAGCGCCGTCGATGAAGGTGGCCCGATAGTCGACGGCGGTGGGTCGCCCCGCCGCGCACGAAGCCGACAGCGGAGCCGCCGTGTCCGGTTCTACCGCGACCACCCGGGCGCGCGGGGCCGCCTGGCGGAGCGCGGCGGCGATCCCGCAGGAGAGGCCACCGCCGCCGTAGGGTGCGTAGACCAGATCGACGTCAGGGAGGTCTTCGGCGATCTCCGCCCCGATCGAGGCGTTACCGGCAATGACATCCGGATCCGAAACGGGGTGCACGAAAAAGCCCGCCATCCCGTCGAACCGCCGTTCCACCAGCACTCGCCACCATCGTTCGAACGGAACCTTGACCACCGACGCACCCAGCCGCTCGATCGCGGCCAGTTTGGTGGCGGGAGCATGATCCGGCACCACCACCGCGCACGGCACCCCCAGTTCCCGGGCGCACCACGCCACGCCCTGCGCCATGTTCCCGGCGCTGGCCGTGTACACGCCGGCCGCGAGCGCACCGGGTGGCGCGGACCGGATCGCGTTGCGGGCCCCCCGGATCTTGAACGACCCGATCGGCTGCAAGGTCTCCAGCTTGAGCCAGATCTCACCAGGCCCGTCGACCCAACGAATCAGGGGAGTGCGCACGGCCCCTCCCCCGATCCGCTCCCGCGCCCCGGCGATCTCGGCCGCCGTCGGAATCCGCACCGCTAGTTGCCGCCCGCCTTGACCGCCGTAGTGCCTTCCTCGAGCGGGATCGTCACGTCCTCGCCGAACAGGTACTTCCCGAACCAGCGCCAGTTGTGCCACACCGCCGCCAACTGCTCCTTCGGCTTGTTGATCCCATGCCCGAAGCCACGGTAGATCACCAGTTCGGTGGGCACCCGCTGGTCGAGGAGGCCCTGATGCAGCTCGTAGGCGTTCTGAATCGGCACCCGGAGGTCGAACTGGCCATGCTGAATCAGGGTCGGCGTTCGGGCCTGCTTGATCGTCGTCATCGGCGACGTCTTGAGGTAGATGGCCATGTCGTCCCAGGGCGTGGCCTTGAGATACTGCCGGGTGAACGGCGCGATGTCGGTGGTGACGTAGTAGCTCACCCAGTTCGAGATCCCCGCTCCCACCGAAATGGCCTTGAACCGACTGGTGTTGGTGGTAAGGAACGCCGAGATGTACCCGCCCTGGCTCCAGCCCATCGCCCCCATGCGCGCCGTGTCGACCACACCCTGCTTGATCAGGTGATCGACGCCCGACATCACGTCCCACATGTCACCCACGCCAAGATTGCGGACGTTGAGCGAGCGGAACTTCTCCCCGTATCCAGCCGAGCCGCGGTAGTTCGGTCGCAGCACCAGAGCGCCCTTGGCCACCCACTGGGGAATCGGATAGACGTAGAACGGCACCGGCTGCGGCATGTCGATCCCGGTGGGGCCGCCGTGAATCACGACCAGCAGCGGGTACTTCCGGGTCGGATCGAAGTCGCGTGGTTTGTGGAGTACTCCCTCGATTGGGGTCCCGTCCCGACTCGACCACCGGACCACCTCGTTGCTGCCGACGTTCCACGAACCGATCTGGGTGGTCAAATCAGTGAGCTTCTCGGGCGTTCCGGTCCCATCCGTTCGATACAACTCCGACAGCGACATCCCGTCCTTCTGGGCCACCATCGCCCACCACCGGCCATCCGGGGTAGTCGCCACGCCGTTGACCGCCTGGAACGGCGCCGGCCGGACCCGCTCGGCCCGTCCGGTTTCCGGATCGACCTTGACCAGCCCGGACGTGGTTTTGTCCAACCCGCCGAACCAGAGCCCTTGGGGTGTCCAGACGATCTGGTTGATCGATTCGTCGAAGTCGACCGCCAGCCGGGTCGGGGTCCCGCCCGCGGCGGGGATCCGAGCGAGGTGATTGTTCCGGTAGAAGTTCGAGGTCGTGTCGCCGGAGGCGGTGGTGAACGCGATCCACTGCCCGTCGGGAGACCAGACCGGCGATCCATCGGCCCC
>CADEGB010000383.1 GCA_902826755.1 uncultured Gemmatimonadota bacterium | reverse complement strand
TCGAAGGTCCTCGCGGACCCGATCGAAGATGACGATGGTGTCGTTGAGCGAGTAGCCAACGACGGTCAGGAGCGCGGCCACCACCACGAGGGTGAACTCGAGGTCGAGTATCGCGATGAAGGCCAGGGTGGCAAGGATGTCGTGCGCCGTCGCCACCACCGCGGCCAGGCCGAACCGCCACTCGAATCGGAACGCCAGATAGCCGAGCACCGCGCCGAACGACAGCAGGATGGCGAGGACCGCCTTGGTTCGGAGTTCCTCGCCCACCTTGGGTCCGACCCCTTCCGTCCGCGCCACCGTGAACTGTCCCGGTCCCGCCGTGGCTTCGAGCGCCGCGACCACCGTCGCCTTCTGGGCGGGGAGGTCCTCGGTGACGGCCGCCCGCACCACGAATCGATTGGGGCTCCCGAATCGCTGCACTTCGGCGTTACCGAGGCCGCGCTCGGCCAGGGCGCCGCGGAGCCGTCCGAGATCGATCGGACTGGTCGTTTCGACCTGGGTCAGGGTGCCGCCAGCAAAGTCGACCCCCGATCGGATGCCGCGAGTGGCGATGAGGCCGAGGCCCACCAGCAGAATGGCGCCGGTGATGGCGTAGGCGCGGCGACGAAACCCGAGGAAATTCCAGGCGGCGCCGCGGAAGATCCGGAACTTCCCGACCGACAGGGTGCTCGGATCCTGCTTCCGGGACAGCCAGATCTGATAGAGCGTGCGGGTGACGAACACCGCCGTCACCATCGACGCCAGGATCCCGACGACCAGCGTGACCGCGAAGCCCTGAACCGGCCCGGTCCCGAACTGAAAGAGGAACAGTCCAGTCAGCACCGTGGTCAGATTGGAGTCGATGATGGCGGGCATCGCGTGCCGGAAACCTTCGGTCACCGCCAACGAGGGTGTCTTGCCGAGATCGAGTTCCTCCCGGATCCGTTCGAAGATCAGGACGTTGGCGTCCACCGCCATCCCGATCGAGAGGACGAAGCCGGCCAGGCCGGGCAGCGTGAGCGCCGCCCCGAACAGCGCCAGGGTGCCGAACGTGAACAACGTGTAGAGACTGAGTGCCACGATGGCCAAGGCCCCGCTCGCGGCGTAGTAGCCGACCACGATCAGGATCACCGCGATCGTCCCGACGATCCCGGCCATCACCCCGCCTCGGATCGAGTCCTCGCCGAGGCTCGGACCGATCTCGTACTGCTCGACGATCTTGAGCGGCGTCGGGAGCGAGCCGGCCCGGAGCACCAGCGCGAGGTCCTGGGCTTCCTGGAGGCTGCGGCCCGCCATCTGGATCCGACCCTGGCGATCGATCCGGCTCTGAATCACGGGCGGGCGGCCCTGAACCCGGCCGTCGAGCACGATCGCGAGGTAGTCGCCGACGTGGCGGCCGGTCTCCTGACCGAACTTCCGTCCACCGGGCCGATCGAGCTCGAAGTTGACTTCCGCGGCGTTGGTGAGGGGATCGGTTTGCGCGGTGGCGTTGACCAGGCTGGTCCCGGTGATGATGGGCCGTTCCTCGAGTGCATAGAGAAACCGGACGCCATTCTCCTCGGTGGCGGACCACTTGAGATCCACGCCGCGCGGCCAGAGCCGCCGGATCTCGGGACGGTGGAGCAGACTGTCGACGCGGGGGAAATCGATCGCGCTGACCGCGTACTCGCCGGGGAGACCGCCACCGGCGGCCGAACCCTCGATCAGCTCCGCCAGCAGCGCGGGGGTGTCGGCGGGGACCGAGTCGGTCCGAAGGAGTTGATCGACGGCGGACCGCGGCGCCGCGCGGGCGGCGCCGGTTCGGACGCCGAGCGCCGACAGGGCCCGATCCATGGTGGGCAACGCTCGTTCCAGGGCGCCGCTTTCGTCCGTGATCCGGAACTCGAGGAACGCCGTCCGCTGGATGATTTCCCGGGCGCGGGCGGGATCGTTGAATCCGGGGAGTTCGACCACGATTCGATCCGTCCCGACTTTCTGCACCACCCGTTCGGCCACCCCGAACTCGTCGATCCGTTTGCGGAGTACGACGAGGGCCAGGTCGATATCCCGGGCCGGGTCGGCCGACACCCGGACGGACTGGTCGAGCTCGAGCCCCAGGTGGATCCCGCCTTTGAGGTCGAGACCGAGGTTGACCGGCTGACCGGGGCGGTTGGCCGTCGAGGTGCGGCGGTAATTGAGCCAGAGCGATGACGCTGAACCGATCACCAGCAGGGCGATCAGTACCAGCCGATGACGGAGATTCGTAAGCCACATGGTGAGTACCCGTTCCCGCGCCGCGACGGACGGCTTCGAGCCGCCGTCGGCGCGTGTTCGCTGTCGACGTGACGAATCCGCGGTCCTCGGGACGCGAGGACGAGGCGCGGATCAGGAGTTGTCGGACGACTTAGCTGAGAACGGGTGGGCCGGTCGGGAAGAGCGGAAAGGCCACTGGCGTCCGCGGAGCGGGCCGAATGGCGCCGACCGAGGGGCCGGGTACGATGAGGAAACGGACCGCGAGAGCAAAGGGATTGGCGGGGAGCGCGGCGTCGAGCGGCCAGCCCTGCCGGGGCGACTGGAAAGTGAAGCGGGGGTCGGTCGGCGGGGTCGGCGTGGTGCCGAGGGGGGACTGACCCCGCTCGGCGGGGCGAAACGACCGGTCGGTGCGGGCCTCGAGCCGCGGCGTGCCCGTCGGCACGAGGCCGAAGAGCATCCAGGCAACCAGCGAGGCCCAACCGAGCGAAAACCGCCGAGTCATCCAGGTAACGTACCCGGGCCCCCCGGACTGGGGAACCCCGCGCGGGCCCGCCGCCGGGCAAGCGCCCGATTGCGCACCGGAGCCGCGATCGGCAAGTTCCGGGGTCCCCCCATCAACCACCCCCCGGACCCGATCCCCTCATGAATCTCTCCGAGTACGCAGGCTACGACGGGCTTGGCCTGGCCGAACTGGTTCGGACCAAGCAAGTCACTCCGTCCGAGCTGGCGGCCACTGCCCTTACCGCGATCGACACCCTGAATCCGGCGCTCAACGCCGTGATCGGGCTGATTCCCGATTGGGAAGCGCGGTTCTCCGCCTTGCCGACCGGCGGCGCGTTCCACGGCGTGCCGTTCCTGATCAAGGATCTGGTGCTGCACCTGGCCGGCGTGCCGTGTGACATGGGGAGTCGGATGGTCAAGGGACGTTTCGTGGCTCCGATCGACACCGACCTCGCCACCCGGTTCAAGGCCAGTGGCGTCAATATCCTCGGCCGCACCAACACCCCGGAGATGGGGTTCAATTCGACCACCGAGCCGGTCCTGTACGGACCGAGTCGCAATCCGTGGGATCGGGGTCGAAGCACCGGCGGATCGAGTGGCGGGTCGGCGGCGGCCGTGGCGGCCGGAATCGTGCCCATTGCCCACGCCAACGATGGTGGCGGTTCGATCCGGATTCCCGCGTCGAACTGCGGACTGGTTGGTCTCAAGCCAACCCGGGGGCGGACGCCGGTGGGTCCCGAATTCGGGGAGCCGCTCCACGGCATGGGGATCGAGCACGTGGTGACCCGCACGGTGCGCGATTGCGCCGCGATGCTCGACCAGGTGGAGGGCCCCGGGGTCGGAGATCGGTTCGTCATTCCCCGTCCGACCCGGCCGTACCTGACCGAAGTGGGCACCGCACCGCGCCGGCTCCGGATCGCGGTGTCGACCAAGGGAATGATGAACGCGCGGGTCGATCCGACCGTGGCGGACGGGCTGGCCCGCACCGCCCGGTTGTGCGAGTCCCTGGGCCATGTGGTCGAGGAGGCGAGCCCGGGGTTCGAGGAGGAGCAGTTCCACGCGGCCAACTTCGTCTACTGGTGCGGCTTCCTGGCGTTAGGTGTCGTCGGGTTTGCCCAGCAGGCGGGGATCGAGCCGTCCGAGGCCAACCTGGAAGCGGCCACCCTGGCCTGCTACCGCCACGGCGCCAGCCTCAAGCTCCTCGACGTCGAGATGGCCGACTATCTCGCCAACATCGTCTGTCGGTCGATCGCGGTGTTCTACACCAAGTACGACCTGCTCCTGACACCGGTGCTGGCCGCGCCGCCGCTGCCGCTCGGCGTGCTCGACCAGAACGATGCCTCGCGGGATGCCCGTGGCTGGTACGACTTCGTCTTCCAGCACGCCCCGTTCACCGCGCTTTCGAACATGACCGGGCAGCCCGCGATCAGCCTGCCGCTTCACCGGACGGCGGACGGCCTCCCGATCGGGCTCCAGTTCACCGCGCCCTTCGGTGACGAGGCCACCCTGTTCCAGTTGGCCGGCCAGCTGGAGCTGGCGGCGCCGTGGCCGAGGGTGGCCCCACGGTAGGCCGCTGCGGATCCGACGGGCCGGCAGGGCGCACAACGAAGCGGGGGTGCCGGATTCGGCACCCCCGCTTGGGCTTCAGCGCCCGGCGACTGTCAGGCCTGGTCGCCTAACGTGCCAGATCGGACTTCTCGACCCGAATGACCCGGCTCAGCTTCTGTCCGGCCACCTCCACGACGACCCGATAGGTCCCCGGTTGAACAACCGGCCCGCCACCCCCACCAAAACCGCCGCCACCCCCGCCGCCGAACAGTTGTTGG
>CADEGB010000382.1 GCA_902826755.1 uncultured Gemmatimonadota bacterium | reverse complement strand
GACGGCCGGATCACGCCGTTAGGCAGACGCATGGCCGATCTGGCGCTCCACCCCCGGTTGGCCCATCTGGCCGTCCGCGCGGAGGCGGGGCAGGGGGCGCTCGCGGCGGTCCTGGCCGCGATTCTCTCCGATCGGGATCCGGCCCGCCGGACCCACCCGCACGAGTTGCCCGACGTCGATCTGAGGCTCCGGGTCGACGGCATCGAAACCGGGCGGACGCCGCCCGGTTTCGAACTCGACCGCGGCGCCAGGGCCCGCCTCAAGGATGAGGTCCGAGAGTGGCGGCGCCGCCTCGGGGTGCCGGCCGCGGAGCGAGCTGATCCCGAATCGGCCGGCCGGTTGTTGGCGTGGGCGTATCCCGACCGGATCGCGCAGCGGCGGGGCGGGACGCCGGGGCGGTTCCTCCTTCGCAACGGCCGGGGCGCCGCGGTTCCACCGTCCCAGCCTCTCGGTCAGGTCGACTTCCTGGTCGTGGCCGAGGTCGACGACACCGGGGCGGAGAGCCGGATCCTGCTGGCCGCGCCCCTCGACCCGGACACCCTCGACGAACTGGTTCGGGATCATGGGGAGCGGGAGGCCTGCTACGAATGGGATCCGTCCCGTCGTCAGGTTCGGGCCGTCGAGCGGACCCGGCTTGGCGCCATTCTCCTCGGCGAACGCGCGATCGGACATCCGGACCCGGATCGGGTCCGGGAAACGGCCCTGGCCGCGATCCGGCGGGAGGGAATGGCGTCGCTGCCGTGGTCGGAAGGGGCGACCCGGATTCGCCAGCGCCTCGGGTTTCTCCACCGCCTCGACCCGGCCGCCTGGCCGGATGGATCCGACGCCGCGCTCGCCGCGACGCTGGACACGTGGTTGGGTCCCTCGTTAGGCGGCGGTTCGCTCGACCGGCTCGACCTCGGTCAACTCCTGTTGGCGCAGCTCCGGCACGACCGGCGGGCCGATTTCGACCGGTTGGCGCCGGACCGATGGGAGGTGCCGACGGGATCTCGGCTGACGATCGACTACACGGACCCCGCCGCGCCCGCTCTGGCGGTCCGCCTCCAGGAGATGTTCGGCCAGACCGCCACCCCGATGATCGGGGGCGGGCGGGTACCGCTCACGGTCCAACTGCTGTCGCCCGCGGGGCGACCGGTCCAGGTGACGCGCGACCTGGCCGGTTTCTGGCGGACCAGCTACTTCGACGTCCGGAAGGACCTCAAGGGCCGGTACCCGAAGCACGAGTGGCCCGACGATCCGCTCCTGGCCACGCCGACCCGACGGGCCAAACGTCGGTCCTGAATCAGGACCCGTGGACGTATCGGCAGCCGTTGTCCTGGGCCAGTACGACGGCAAAGATGCCGGACGGTTGCATCACGACGCCCGGCACGACCATGGCCCGGACCCGTTCCATGGCCGTCTCGTAGCGAGTCTTGTCCTGGTCGATGATCAGCTGGGCGCAGTCGCGAAGCGCCAGCGAGCACGCCAGCACCGTGGCGCCGCCCTTCAGCAGGTCCTCGAGCGCAAAGCCGGCGAACTCGCCGGGCAACTGGGCGGCACCGGTCCGCTCGATCAGCGGGTTCCGGGCAAAGGGCTGCCGGGTGGCCGGGTCATGGACGTTCCACCGCTTGGCCACGCCGTACCGGTCCCAGAACTCGTTGTTCAGGGCCAGCGCGATCCCGTCGTGTCGGAGAACCACCACCGTGTTGAGGCTCGTCTCGGGTACGCCGAAGATGGTCGCGTACTGGCGGCGCCAGATCGCGGCGCGCCAGACGCCGTAGCCGTCCTCGACCGCCGGCACGTCGAACACCGCACGGTACTTCCCGGTCAGCTTCTTGGTCCAGGACAGATCCCAAGCTCGCGCCGCCTGGGCGTCCACCGGTTCGGTCCGCATCGAACTCAACGCCGCCGCGCCGACCGCGCCGGTGGCCATGGTTTCCAGAAAGTCTCGCCGTCCCGTCGTCATCCGGGCCTCCCCCGTTCTGGTGACCGGGGCAATCCGCCCCGTCATGAAGGAATTGGCCGACCCTGGTGAAGCGAGGCCCAAAGGTTCATGATGAGAGATTCACGCCCCCGGGAGCATGACGGATGCGGTTCGGCGAACTGGTTGCCATCTCGGAACGGGTGGCCGGCACGGCAGGGCGCCGGGACAAGATCGCTATCCTGGCCGGATTGATCGGGGCTCTGGCGCCCACCGAGGTCGAGGCGGCCGTCGGGTTCCTGGTCGGGTGGCCGCGTCAGGGTCGGGTCGGCGTCGGGTGGGCCGCTTTTCGCCAGGCGATGAGCGATCTGCCTTCGGCTCCGGCCGAGTCGACGATCGACGTTCTCGATGTCGATCGGCTCCTGGCCCAGGTCGGCGCGACCTCCGGCCGCGGGTCAGCCGCCGCGCGCGCCGGCCTGATCCGGGAACTACTGGCGGCCGCAACCGACGCCGAACGCCGGTTCCTGGTGGCGCTCACCACCGGCGAAGTCCGCCAGGGCGCCCTCGAGGCCGTGGTGCTCGAGGCGGTGGCTCGAGCGGGGAATGTTCCGCTCGATCGGCTCGAACGGGCCGCGATGCTGGCGGGCGACGTCGGCCGAGTGGCCGAGACGGTGCTGGTCGACGGGCTCGACGGGCTCGACCGGTTCCGGATCCAGTTGTTTCGCCCCCTGCTCCCGATGCTCGCCGACTCGGCTCCCGATCCGGAGGCGGCGATGGCGCGCCTCGGGACCGCGGCACTCGAGTACAAGATCGACGGCGCGCGCGTCCAGGTGCACAAGGACGGCGACCGGGTTGCCGTCTACACTCGGAATCTCAACGACGTGACCGCCGCCGTGCCGGAAGTGGTCGAGCGCGTTCGCGGGTATCCCGCGTCCCGAGCCATTCTCGACGGCGAAGTGGTGGCGCTCGATGCGGCCGGTCGACCGCGGCCCTTTCAGGACACGATGCGACGGTTCGGCCGCAAGCTCGACGTCGAGGCGACCCGCGCGGAACTCCCAGTCCGCCCGTTCTTCTTCGATCTTCTCCTGGAAGGGGAGGAGGAATTGCTCGATCGACCGGAGGCGGCGCGGTTCGAGCGGCTGGCCGACCTGGTGCCGGCCGCCGACCTGATTCCCCGGATCGTGACCGCCGAGCCGAGCGAGTCCAGGGCGTTCTTCGAGCGGGCCCTGGCGGCGGGACACGAGGGCCTGATGGCCAAGGCCGTGGACGCGCCGTACGCCGCGGGCCGACGGGGCTCCGCCTGGCTCAAGGTCAAACCGGCCCGGACGCTCGACCTCGTGATTCTCGCCGCGGAATGGGGTCATGGTCGCCGCCAGGGTTGGCTCAGCAACGTTCATCTCGGCGCGCGCGACCCGGCGACCGGCGGGTTCGTGATGCTCGGCAAGACGTTCAAGGGGATGACCGACGAGATGCTGCGGTGGCAGACTGCCCGGCTGCTCGAGCTCGAGGACCGCCGGGACGGTCCGGTGGTGTTCGTGCGGCCGGAGTTGGTCGTCGAAGTGGCCTTCGACGGCGTGCAGCGGAGTTCCCAGTACCCGGGCGGAGTGGCGCTCCGGTTCGCGCGGCTCAGAGGATATCGACCCGACAAGGTCGCCGCCGACGCGGACCCGATCGAAGCGGTCCGCGCGCTGATCTGACGGTCAGCGGCGAATCAGGCTCACGAACACGGTCGATCGTCCAGTCGGCGAGTCGTCCGCGGGCAGGGTGAACGCCGCCGCCACTCGGTTGCCACCGACCGCCAAGCCGAAGTAGTCGCCGGGGAAGTAGGCGGTGGTGTCGCGACGGCACGGCGCGCCCGGAGCCGGGCAGAAGCGGGCCCCGCCGAACGGCCGGCTCGCCAGCGATCGTTCGGGTTGGAATCCCGCCCCGCCGACCGACCGGAGCAGCTCGACGCTGGTGGAGGTGGAGTCGCTCCGATACACGAGCAACCAGAGCCCCTCCGAACTGGCCGCGATGGCCGGAAACCCGATCGATCCGCCGACGGGTGGCGCGAGGCGGTTGGGCGGCGACCAGGGACCGTTGCCGCCCAGCCGGGCGCAGGCCACGGTGTGGCCGAATCCGGCGCCGCGGGTGCCTTCGCTCCAACAGGCGGCGACCGTGTCGCCGGCCTCGATGGCAATGGTCGGGCCCTCGAGGCCGAGCGAGTCCGCCAACACCACCACCGTATCGGGCGCGGCAAAGGTGCGCCCGCCGTCGTCCGAGGTGGTGTGAAGCAGGGTCCGGTCGTCCGGACTGCCGAACAGCAGGTCGACGATACCGGTCGAGCGAGTCGCCACCTGACCGCCGAAGTTGACGCCGACCTTGGCCGGTTCCGACCACCGGTCTCCGCGGAGTTGGTTGAGCCAGAGGGTCGACTCGACCTGGCGTTCCGGCAGCAGGCGCATCACGTGCCACGAGACGTAGATCGCGCCGGCAAAGGGGCTGGTCGGCGCGCGGTCGATCGTGAGCCACCCTTTGTCGATCGGACCCTCGCCCTGGTCGAAGCGGTCGGGGACGATGATTCGCGCCGGGCCGAACTGGAGATCGTCGGGCCCGGTTCGGGTCAGGGCGGCGCCACCCCGAAATGCGGAATCGGTTGCCAGGAACAACAGTACGGCGCGGCCCTCGCGATCGAAGC
>CADEGB010000381.1 GCA_902826755.1 uncultured Gemmatimonadota bacterium | reverse complement strand
GTCGCCCAACTTCCGGCGCATGAGCCCGGCGTGGTCGGCCGACGGCCGGCAGCTGGTGGTCGAGTCGTCGCGGTCCGGCCGAATCGGCCTTTTCCTCGTCAATGCGGACGGAACCGAGGACCGCCGCCTGACTCGGACGGCGGCCGACGACAGTCACCCGGATTGGTCGCCGGACGGGGCCCGGATCGTCTTCGACTCGAACCGCGACGGGGTCTGGAATCTCTATTCGATCCGGCCCGACGGGACCGGGTTGACCCGTCTGACCCACCCCGGCGCCTCGGACCTGCCGACCTTTGCCCGCCACCCGGCCTGGTCGCCGGATGGGCGGTGGATCGCGTTCGACTCCGATCGCGACGGCGATGAAGAGGTCTACCTGATGTCGGCCGACGGGCGGGAGGTGCGCCGACTCACCAGCAGCCCCGGCCCGGACGGTCATCCCTCGTGGACGCCGGACGGACGCCGGCGCGTTGACGACCACCGCCCGGCGCGACGGCGATACCTACGTCCTCAACGGCACCAAGCGCTACATCACCAACGCTCCCCAGGCCGGGATTTTCATCGTCATGGCCCGGACCGACCCGACCAAGCCCGGCGCCGCTGGGGTATCCGCCTTCATCGTGGAGCGCGACACCCCCGGCCTGTCGGTGGCCCGGCCCGACCGGAAAATGGGCCAGAAGGGCGCCCATCTGGCCGACGTGATCTTCGAGGACTGCCGGATTCCGGCCTCGGCGCTGATCGGGCGGGAGGGTCAGGGGTTCAAGGTGGCCATGCGCGCGCTCGACCGGGGCCGGATCCACATCGCGGCCATGTGCGTCGGGATCTCCGACCGGCTCATCGACGAGGGCCTGACCTACGCGCTGGAGCGGCCGCAGTTCGGGAAGCCGATCGCCGAATTCCAGCTGGTCCAGGCCATGCTGGCCGACAGCAAGGCGGAGATGTACGCCGGCCGCTGCATGGTGCTCGATGCCGCCCGGCGGCTCGACCGGGGTGAGCGGGTGTCGGTGGAGGCGTCGTGCGCCAAGATGTTCGCCTCGGAGGCGTGCGGGCGCATCGCCGACCGGGTGGTCCAGATCCATGGCGGGGCCGGGTACATTTCCGAGTGCGCGGCCGAACGCCTGTACCGCGACGTCCGGGTGTTCCGCCTCTACGAGGGCACCACCCAGATCCAGCAGCTGATCATTGCCCGGGACATGATCCGGGCCCGGCGCGGCTGACCGAGCCGGATCTCGTCGGAGCCGCGGGCCCAAGCCGCGGATCCGTTTGCCAACCCCTTGCCCGCGGATGGCACTCCACCATGTCTGACCCGCTGACCCGCCGTGATTTCGTCGCCGCGTCGATGATGACGATCCCCTTGGCCCGGGCCGCCCGATTCGATCGGGCCCGGGCCTGGCCGGGATACGACCGAGCCGTCGTCATCGACTGCCTGGCCAACCCCGGTCCCTTCAATTCGCCCGCCAGCAGCACCGGCCCGCTCACCGACGCGATGGTGGCCAACTGCCGTGCCTCGGGTCTGACCGCGGTCAACGTCACCCTGAGTGGCGGCGGACCGGGCCATGCGTCCTTCGATTCGACGGTGGCCCGGATCGGCTACTGGGAACGGGAGCTGGCCGCCCATCCGGACGTGTTCCTCAAGATCCGGACGGTGGCGGACATCGCACTCGCCAAGCGATCCGGCAAGCTGGGATTGATCTATGGCTTCCAGGACGCCGTCATGCTCGAGGGCGACCCGGGCCGGCTCGAACTGTTCCACCGGTTCGGGGTCAAGATCGTCCAGTTGACGTACAACGTCCGGAACCTCCTTGGCGACGGCTGCCTCGAACCGGACGACGCGGGCTTGAGCCGCCACGGCCGCGAGGTGGTGACTGGGATGAACAAACTCGGGATGCTCGTCGACCTGAGCCACTGCGGCACCAAGACGACCGACACCGGGATCGAGGCGTCGGCCAAGCCGGTGGCCATTACCCACAGCGGCTGCAAGGCGGTGTTCGATCATCCCCGAAGCAAGTCCGACGCGACCCTCAAGCGGATGGCCGACAAGGGAGGCGTGATCGGGATCTACATGATGCCGTTCATCAACGCCGCCGGCCAGCCGACCGGGGAGGATCTGATCCGCCAGATCGAGCACGCGGTCAAGACCTGTGGCGAGGATCACGTCGGGATCGGCAGCGACCTCTCGATCACGCCTCACGAGGTCACCTCCGCGTACGCCGAGGCCCATCGCCAGTTCGTGGCCACCCGCCGGCGGCTCGGCATCGCGGCCCCACGGGAGGACGACTACATGTTCGTCGCCGACCTCAACACCCCGCGCCGGATGGAGCAGATCGCCGATCGGCTGGCCGCCCGGGGGCATTCGAGCGCCCGGATCGAAAAGATCATCGGGGGGAACTTCCTCCGGCTCTTCGGTGAGGTGTGGCTGAGCGGGCCGCCGGCGTGACGGGCCGGCATCGGATCGGATTCCTTCATGTCGCCGCCGTCATTCTGCTGGCGGGCGGACCCGGCCATTCCGGTCGGCCCGAGGGCGGCGGGTCACGGCCTGATCTCGGGCGGGCGGTGGCCCAGGCCCGGGCGGACCGGAGGGCCGTCGATCAGGCCCGGCTGGCCCGCCGGATCCAGGCCGCGCTCGACAGCGTCCAAGCGCGCGACGGGTTTCCCGGCGCCACCGCGGCCTACGTCCTTCCCGACGGCACCACGGGCGAGTTCGCAACCGGCCTGGCCGACCTGGAAACCCGGACGCCGATGCGCCCGGACGCCCGGATGCTCGGGGCCAGCACCGGCAAGACCTACGTGGCCGCCACCGCCCTGGCCCTGGCCAAGGAGGGCCGCCTCTCGTTAGGCGATCCCGTGGCCCGCTGGCTGGGCCGGGAGGAGTGGTACCCGCGGGTCCCGAACGCCGCGGCCATCACCCTCCGTCAGCTCCTGACCCACTCGAGCGGGGTCCCCGACCACGTCTACGATCCGCGGTATCCGGTCGAGCGGGAACGGCAGCGCCGGGCCAACCTCGACTGGTTCGCGACCCCCCGCTACGTCATCGAGTTCATCCTCGACAAGCCGGCTCACTTCTCGCCGGGCACCGGCTTCCACTACACCGACACCGGCTACCATCTGGCCGGCCTGGTGGTGGAAGCGGCCTGCGGCTGCCGCTACGACGACGAGGCGGTCCGGCGCTTCCTGGTGCCGCTCGGACTCGACCGGACGTCGCCCTCGGACCACCGGGAGCTGCCCGGCCTGGTCCCCGGATACCTCGACGAATCCAACCACTTCGGTCTGCCCACCAAGACGATGGCCGACGGGAAGCTGGTCTGGAACCCCCGGTCGGAGTGGACCGGCGGGGGGATGGTCACCAACTCCCGCGACCTGGCCCGCTGGGCCAAGGCCCTCTACGAGGGGAAGGCCCTCCCGGTCCCCTACCTGGCCGACCTGCTTGGCGGGGCCGTGGCCGACACGGCGGGGCATCGGAGTTACGGGCTGGCGGTGTCGATCGCGATGACCGAGCTGGGTCCCAAGCTCGGCCACGGAGGATGGATCCCGGGATACCGCACCGACATGGCGTACTATCCCGACTGGGGCTTTTCGCTGGCGATCCAGATGAACAGCGACCGACAGGCGGTGCGGAACAAGATCGGGCCCTACGCCCTGCTCCTGGCCGGCCTGGTCAAGGCCGAGCTGGCGGGAGACCGTTAGGCGTCACTTGCCGTCGAGCTGGTCGAAGATCCGGCGGACGGTGCCCAGCCGCCGCCGGACCACCATCTCGTCGGTCCAGCCGGGAAATCGCGGGTAGTAGGCGTCGTACCGCGACAGATCGAGCCGTTTGGCCACCTCCTCGGCGGGGTGGCCTTCTTTTTTCAGGGCGGCGGTCTGGGCGTAGAGATCGCGGAGGTAGTCGCGCTGGCGCTCCACCACCGCCAGGTCGGTGATCGCGTCGCCGTGGCCCGGGAGGACCATGGTCGGACCGAGCGCCCGGAGCGAGTCGATCGCGTCGGCCCATTGCGGGAAGAACCCGTCGCCCATGTACGGGAGGTTGGGCTGAAGCAGGTCGCCGGTGACGAGGATCCGTTCCTTCGGCAGCCAGACCACCAGGTCGCCGGCCGTGTGAGCCGGGCCGGGATGCATGATGACGATATCGCGCCCGCCCCGAGTGAGGGTAATCCGGCCTGCCACGGTCAGCGTGGGCGGCACCGGCTTCAAGGTGGCGATCGACGCCAGATAGCGCTGCCAGACGGCCCGCCGAGCCTCGATGTCGCGCCGACTGGCGGGCGTGGTGGCCGTGTCGAGCGCCTTGGTGAGGTTGCTGACCTGGGCGTTGCTGAAGGTCCGATTCCCGGCCGCCGTGGCATGGGACATCGACTTCCCCTCGGCCAGCATTCGTCGGGTGTACTCGGTCCCGATCACTTCGACCCCGGCGGGAAACGACTGGGTTCCGTGCGCGTGGTCGTAGTGGAAGTGGGTTATGACCACGGTGCGAACCGGCTTCGGGCTCACGGTGCGCAGTTCCCGGAGCAGCGCCCAGGCGGCGGCCGGGCTCGTTTCCGAGTCGACGACCAGGAGGTCGCGGTCGCCCTCGATGATGACGGCGTTCGACTCGGCGCTGAGCAC
>CADEGB010000380.1 GCA_902826755.1 uncultured Gemmatimonadota bacterium | reverse complement strand
GCCGAGACCCTCGCCAAGCCGACTGGCAAGCCGCCCGAGTTCGGCGTCGTCCGGCCCGGGATGTTGGCCGATCTGGTCGTCGTGCCCGAGGACCCGATCGCCAACCTCAAGGTGCTGTACGGTTCCGGGTTCGTCCGGCTCAATGACAAGACCGGCAAGGTGGAGCGGGTGGGCGGGGTCAAATACACGATCAAGGACGGCATCGTCTACGATGCCCGGAAGCTCCTGGCGGATGCCGCGGCCATGGTGGCCCGGCAGAAGCGGGAACGAGGGATCTCACGACTGCCTGAGCCGTCGTTCGAGCGACGACCGTAGCGCCGACCCAAGCCGCCGTCAGGCCAGGCGGCGGCTCCGGCGCCCGGACAGCCGCTGGCGAATCCAGACCTGATGGCGGTGCAGGTATCCCATGGCGCGCATGATCCAGACGAGCCAGTCGGGCGCCGCGTCGACGGGGCGCTCAGGGATACCCTGGTGCCCCGCCGCCAGGGCCCAGCGGCGACACTCCTCCCAATCGAATCGCCAGATGTCGTCCAGCCAGAACCGCCGCGCTCCCCGCCGAGAAAACGCCCGGAGGACCTCGACGTCGTACCAGTGAAACGGAGGGTCGGCAATCGAGAACATGTCGATCCCCGCGGCGGTCCACCCCGCGAACCACGCTGCCTCGCTTGGCTCGAACCGGCCGTTCCAGGTGAAGTCGAGGTGGTTGAGGTACCGAAGCCGGCGCTTGAAGACAGGCTTGCAGGTGCCCAGCTCGTTTTCCACGACGCTGTACCACCGGAGCTTGCTCGCCATGCCGGTGGTCCGGAGCGGGGCGTAGTGGAGGAGCTTGACGTCGTTGAGCTTGAGGCGCGGGGCGCCGGCGGGCAGGGGGATCCGCCCGCTGTGAATCAGGCGGCCCTCATGGCCGGCCCCGTCGTCGACATAGCCGAACGGCCGCCACCGGTCGTGCCGCATGCACCGGTCCGCGGTCAGGTACAGGTCGACCAGTTCGAAACAGAGCACCGTGCCTGGCGGAGCGGTCAGCATCGTCCGCCAGCCGCCCGAAGCCGGCGCATCGGCCGCGATGATCTCGTCGGCGTCGAGCGCCAGAAGCACCTTCGGTCCCGGCACCAGCCGGCGGGCGGTTTCGAGCAGGAGGGCCTGGCGGCGCGCCTCGCTGAAGGTCGGGTCGTCGTTTCCCACCAGCGTCACCTTCGGGTACCGCGCCGCGATGGCCCGGGTGTCATCCGTCGATCCCTGATCCGCCACGATGATGTGGTCGGCCACCCGGGAGGTGACCGCCAGGAATCGGTCGAGGATCCAACCCTCGTTCCGAACGGGGACGAGGACGACCAGGGAGGCACGGGGCGATAGAGGCATGGGCTTGGCAGGCGAACATAAGGCGGCCGTCAGCGCCGCAGCAAGCGACCGCCCCGGGTGCTATTGTTGGTCGCATGGGCCGAATCCTCTCCATCCTGTTGCTGGGCCTGTCGGTCGGATCGACTTCCGCCGCCGCCCAAGCTGACCCGCTGGCCCGGTCCCCCTCCCGGTTTGCCTCGTTCGAGGGCGCCAGGCTCCACTACAAGAGCCTCGGGGTCGGTCGGACGGCCGTGGTCCTGATCCACGGCTGGGCGTCCGATCTGTCGGCCTGGAAGGCACAGGCCCCGTCGCTCGATGGCCGAATCCGAGTCATCGCGGTTGACCTGCCGGGCCACGGCCGGAGTGACAAACCGGTTCGCGCGTACTCGATGGATTTCTATGCCCGCTCCGTCAACGCGGTACTCGAAGCGGCCGGGGTCGACCGGGCGGTCTTGGTTGGCCACAGCATGGGGACGCCCATTGCCCGCCAGTATGCGCGCCTTTTCCCAGGCAAAATCGTCGCAATGGTCGTCGTCGACGGAAGCCTGCGGCCGCCAGGGCTCGACAGCGCGGCGATCGAACGGCAGGTTGCCCAGTTCAGCGGCCCCAACCTGCGCGACCTCTGGGCCCCGATGATCACGCCGATGCTGCCGGGCCCGGAGCTGGAGGCCGCCCGCCGGCAGGTCGTCGCCACCGCGCAGAACACGCCGGCCCACGTCGTCACCGCCTCGATCCGCGGGATGCTCGATCCGGCTGTCTGGGGCAACGATCAGGTTGCCGTTCCGGTCCTCGCGATCATGGCCAAGGGCCCCAATTGGAACGCGGCGTACCGGACCTACGTCCAAAACCTGGTTCCTGATCTCCGATATGAAGAAATCGACGGGGTTCATCACTATCTGATGCTCGAGCGGCCCGACCTCTTCAATACCCTGTTGCTCGAGTTCCTACGGGGCAGCGGGGTGCTGAAGGGGTAGGGGTTCGGAGGTGGGAAAAACGAAGAGGGCGGGCATCGCTGCCCGCCCTCTCGTCGTATCGGGGTGACCCGATGTTAGTTCTCGACCAGGATCAGGAACCGGGAGTTGGTCCAGAAGCTCTCCGGGTTGGTGATCTGCAGGCTGCCGCGCACCTTGCCCTTGGCTTCCACGGGCAGGTTGGCGAACGACAGGTTCTGGTTGGTGACGAGCTTGTACTGCTTGTCGGCCTTCGGCATCGGGATCTCGGCGGTCTGGCGCCGATCGATGGCGGTAAAGGCCGAGGGGTCGAGGTTTTCCGACGGCTTCAGGGTCTCACCGGTGCGGGTGACCAGGAGGAACCGGGTGCCGCCGACCTCGCGGATGATACCCTTGTCCATCAGTTCCTTCTTGGTCCCGACGATGTAGTACACCGTGTTCTCGCGGGTGGTCATCGCCGAGACGGTGTCCTGAAGCGTCACCTTCTCCTGGGTCAGGGTGGTGACCTGCGCCTTGGAGGCGTTGAGCTCCGACTCCAGGTTGGCGATGGTGCTCTTCTGCCCATCAACCATGGCGTTCAGGCCGTCGATCGTGGTCTGGAAATCGGCGAGGACGGTCTTGAGGCTGTCGTTCTGACCAGTCATCGTCTTGATCTGCCGCTGACTCCGGGCCAGGCGGGCCTCGGAATTCTTGATCCGGGCGGTCAGGTCCTTGACCTTCTTGAGGACCAGGGCCCGATCGCTGGGCGCCGCCGACAACTGGCTTTCGGGCGACACGACCGGCTCGACGGCCTTCTTGCCGGTGCTGACGGTGGCCAGCTCGGTGTTGATGTCGGCCAGCAGCTTGGTGGTTTCGGCCAGGTCCCGGAAGAGGCTGTCCTTGGTGGCCGAGACCGTGGTCATCTGTTGGACCTGGGTCCGGAAGTATTCGGTCGAGTCGGTGGGGATCGACTGAACCACCTGACCCCGGGGGCCGCCGTTGCAGGCGGCGCCTGCGATGGCAACGACGACGAGGAGAGAGCGCTTCATGGTGCCTCCTGGCTGAGTGGCGGGGCCTATCCCCGCTTCTGGATTCAAGTTAAGGAAGATCGCCGCGGGCGATTCCAAAGCCAAGGGACGACCCAGCCTCCCGGCCTTGCACAACCTTGACACCGACTGGTGCCTTGACACTCGGCCATTCCGACCCCGAAATTGTTGTCTGGCAACAGTTTCTGCCTTCCCGCCAGTAGGCTTCTCTCGCACGAGGACAGGTATGCCAGGTCTCCTCCGGTCGTGGCTCTTCGCTGTCGCCGCGGTGATGGCGCCCCAGTTGGCTTTGGCCCAGACCGGCTCGATTGCCGGGCGGGTTTCCGACAGCGCCCGGTCGGTCGGTCTGGCCGGCGCCCAGATCACGGTGCGCGACGCATCCGGCCGGGGGGCTGGAAGCGCGGTGAGCGGGGCCAATGGCGCCTATCGCGTCGACGGCCTGGCTGCCGGGACCTATTCGGTCCTGGTCAACCTGATCCCCTACGGCCCCAAGCAGTACGAACGGGTGGCGGTCACCTCCGGAGGGACCACCACGGTCGACGCGATCATGGTGGCGCAGGCCTACCAGCTGTCGGAGGTCCGGGTCAGCTCGGTGTCCCGCGTGCCGGAAAAGATCAATGAAGCGCCGGCCAGCATCACGGTCATCCCATCGGTGGCGGTCCAGGAGCGGCCCGCCCTGAGCGTGCTCGACCATCTCAAGACCGCGCCCGGCATCTCGTTCTCCGAGGGCGGCTTGGTTCAGTCGAACATCGTTTCCCGAGGATTCAACAACATCTTTTCCGGGTCGCTGCTGACCTTGATCGATAACCGCTACGCCGCGGTGCCGTCGCTCCGGGTCAACGTGGCCACCTTCTTCCCGACCACCAGTGACGACGTGGAGCAGATCGAATTCGTCCTCGGGCCGGGCGCCGCGCTCTACGGGCCGAACGTCACCAACGGCGTGCTCCATATCATCACCAAGAGCCCGATCACTTCGCCGGGCACCACGGTGTCGCTCGAAGGCGGGATCCGGGCGGCCTCGCCGTCGGTGGCCGGGACCAATGCCGAAGACAAGGCCTCGGGGTTGTACCGATTCGGGTTCCGCCACGCCACCCGGTTGTCGCCGAAGGTCGGCTTCAAGGTGTCGGGCGAGTACCTGTCCGGGACCGACTGGCGCTACGCGGACCGCGGTGACACGCTGAGCCCGCCACGAAGCGGCTCCGCCAAGACCAAATGCACCTCCACCGTGACCGGTTGCCGGGATTTCGATATCGAGAAGTGGAACGGTGAGGCCCGGCTCGACGTC
>CADEGB010000379.1 GCA_902826755.1 uncultured Gemmatimonadota bacterium | reverse complement strand
CCGGGCATAGGAAAACGTTACGGCCGTCGAGGACACCAGGCCCCCGATGGCGCCAGTCAGGAGATGCCCGCGGGCGGCACCGAGCGCTTGACGGGCCAGATAACCGGCGAAATTGACCCCAGATAGAATGAGCACGACGGTCCAGATCATCCGGGGCCGGATCGCGTCGTACGGCCCGTAGGGTCCCGTGGGGAGGAGCGGCAACACCACCAAGGCAAGGACGGCGAACTGGAGGGCAGCCCGCATCTCCGCTTCGTCGACGGTGGACACGAAGCGGCGGAACCCCGCCTTCTCCCCAAGCGCAAAGAGCACCATCGCCGCCGAGCCACTGGCGAGCGCCAGATGCCCCCGCCCCGCCACGACGCCGATCGCGAGGGCCATCACGGCGGCGATCTCGGTCGTCCCATCGAGATCGGAAGGATTCCGACGCGCGGCCGCGAGGTAGCCCGCCACCGCCACGGCCGCCGCCGCGGCAATCAGCACGACGGCGAGGGGCCAGTCACCCGTGGAGGAGAGCCAGCCGGCGATCCCGCCCACCCCGCCGGTCATCATGAACGTCCGGATCCCCGCAAACCGCGCCTCCGGACCGGTGGCGTGACCGGACCATTCTCGTTCGAAGCCGATGGCCAGGCCGGTGGCGGCGGCAATGCAGAGGCGGGCGGCGATGTCGAGTTCGTTCATGATCGGATACCGTTAATATTCGGTGTCCAGCCTTCCCATCACAAGCGAACCACCCGGAGCCCGTCCCCACCGGCTCCCAAGAACAGGCCCCGATGAGCGAATCACCACCGCCCACGGAGTTGATCCGCGCCATCACCCGCCGTCAGGCGGTCGCGATGGTGGTCGGGTCCATGATCGGCGCCGGGGTCTTCATCGTGGCGGCCGATGTCGTCCGCCAGGCCCACTACCCCGGGCTGGCCTTGGCGGCCTGGGGCGTGGCCGTCGTCGTCCTGGTCACGGGCGGCCAGACCTACGCCGAGTTGGGTGGGATGTTCCCCCGCGCCGGCGGGATCTACGTCTATTTGCGCGAAGCGTTTTCACCGCTGGTTGGATTCCTCTTCGGTTGGACGCTGTTCACCGTCATCTGGACCGGCGGGACCGCCGCGGCCGCCACCGGGTTTTCCCGCTTTGCCGGGGTGTTGTTTCCGGCGCTCGGGCCCGAACTCTGGGTCGGCTTCTCGGTCACCCTGCCGAGCGGTCCGATCGAGATGGGCATCGGGCCGCAGCGGCTGGTGGCCGTGGCGTCCATCGCCCTCATCACTTGGATCAACGTGCGGGGCGTCCACCAGGCGGTGATGCTGCAAGCCGCGTTCACGCTCATCAAAGTCGGGGCGGTCCTGGCGCTGATCGGACTCGGCCTCACGATCGGGCGGAACCCGGCCGCCATGGCCGCCAACTTCGGCGCCGGGTTCTGGCCGGCCACGATCGACGCCGGCGTCATCACCACGTTTGCCGCCGCCCTCGTTGGACCCCTCTTTGCGATGGATGGGTGGTACGCCCTGTGCTTCGCGGCCTCCGAGCTGGTCGACGGGCGCCGGGACCTCCCGTACGCGATGACGGTGGGCACCCTGGCGGGCGGGGCCCTCTACCTGCTGATCAACCTCGCCTATTTCATGGTGCTCCCCGCCGCCGCGATCGCCGGAGCGCCGGAAGACCGGGTAGCGTCGGCGGTCATGGAAGCGATGCTGGGACCGATCGGCGGCAAGGTCATGGCCGCCGCGATCATGTTCTCGTCCTTCGGACTCAACGTCGGCCTCCTCCTCGGCGGCGCCCGAGTCTTCTACGCCATGGCCCGCGACGGGGTCTTCTTCCAAGCCATGGGCCGGCTCCACCCCCGCTACCACACGCCAGCCACCGCCCTCACGCTCCAGGGCGCCTGGATTTCGGTGCTCTGTCTCTCGGGGACCTACGGCCAGCTGATCGACTACACGATGGCGGCATCACTGCTCTGCTACTTCCTGGTGCCGATCGCCTTATTCGTGCTCCGGGTTCGGCGGCCCCGGGCCGACCGACCGGTCCGGGCATTCGGCTACCCGATCGTGCCGTTGATCTACACCGCGGCGTCAGGCTGGGTCTGCCTCCAGCTGATCATCCAGCGACCCCAATACACCTGGCCCGGGTTGGTCATTCTCGCCCTCGGCCTCCCGGTGTATTTCGGGCTCAGCCGGCGCAAATCGGTCGCCGCCGGATGACGCCGGCTGCCTGGGCCCTTGGCGCCCTGCTGCTCGCCATTGTCCTCTCGGTCGTCACCCGGCTCAACGTCGGGGTCATTGCCCTGGCCTTGGCCTGGCTGGTTGGCGTCTTTGCCGGCGGGCTGTCGGCGGAACAGGTGGTCCGGGGATTCCCACCCGGCCTGTTCCTGACCTTGACCGGCGTGAGCCTTCTCTTTGCGGGGGCCGAGGCCAATGGCACCCTCGAGCGGCTGACCCACCGGGCCGTGGCGGTCGTCCAGGGCCGGGCCCGGTGGCTCCCCCCGTTTTTCTTCCTGCTGGCCGGCATCGTATCGAGCGCCGGCCCCGGGGCGATCCTGGCGGTGGCGCTGCTTGCCCCTCTCGGCATGCCGGTGGCCAAGCGAGTCGGGATCCCGCTGTTCCTGATGGCACTCATGATCGGGATTGGCGCCAACGCCGGGAACCTCTCGCCGATCAGTTCGGTCGGAGTCATCGCCAACGCCAAGATGGCCGAAGCGGGGATCGGCGACCACGCCACGAAGGTCTGGTTCGCCAACGTTGCGGCCCACCTGCTGGTGGCGGTGGCCGCCTATTTCGGCCTGGGTGGCCACCGATTGGGCCGGATCGGCAACGACCTGGCAGCCCCGCTCACGGAGCGGTTCGCCAACCGTCACTGGGCAACGGTCGTCGTGATCGGCGCCTGGATTGTGGCGGTCCTGGCCTGGAAAGCCCCGCTCGGCCTGAGCGCGTTCCTCGCCGCCGCCGCCCTGTTCGCCACCCGCGCCACGGAGGAGGCGGACACGCTCAAGCGGGTGCCCTGGGCCGTCATCCTGATGGTGGCGGGCGTCTCGGTGTTGATCGGGGTCCTGGAGACGACGGGCGGGATGGACCTCTTTGCGGGGCTCCTCGCCCGCCTGGCGACCCCCGCCACGGCCAACGGCGTCCTCGCGTTCATTACAGGGGCCATCTCCAGTTACAGCAGCACGTCCGGGGTGGTCCTCCCCGCGTTTCTGCCGACCGTGACGACCCTGGCCGAAAAGGTCGGCGGCGGGGACCCCTTGGCCCTGGCCCTCAGCATCAACGTGGGGTCTTCCCTCGTCGACGTCTCGCCGCTGTCGACCCTGGGCGCTCTCTGCGTAGCGGCCGTGGCCGATCCGGTCGAGTCCGCCGGGTTGTTCAGACGACTCCTAGTCTGGGGGTTGTCGATGACCGTGGTGGGGGCGCTACTCTGCCAACTGCTGGCCGGCCCCCTGGCTCGCTGGTAGAGGCGCCCCGGCCGATTCTACCGTTCGGTATCGGGGTCGGGGGGGATGGGGATCGAGTCGGGCCGGGGGGTAGGCGGCCCGATGCGCTTGAGAGTGATGGCCTCGGTCAGGTCGCCCCCGGACAGGGTCATCCGGTCGCGGCCCAATTTCAGCTTGTAGATCTCCCACTCCCCACCCAAAGCGATCATGATCTGGTCGGCCTTGAGCCGCCACCGGACCGTCTCTTTTCCCCAACTGGCGCTCGAATCAGGTCGGATAACAACCGTTTTCGGCCCATCTGTCTTGACCTTACCCTTCTCGAGCTGCCAGGTGCCTGCCACCGCGGGAGCGGCGGCGACCTTGGACTGGGCGTGACCCCTTTCGACCCCAATCAGGGTCACCGCCAGCGCGAGCACAGCCGATCCGAGTCTCATCGACCCACATTCTCCGGGAGCAAATCTCCCGAAACATAGTCGGCCCGCCGGCCGGCTAGAGAGAGCCGGAGAAGGACCACGCGGGGACGGTCACCGACCGCCCGGGCCAACCGGAATGCCCAACCCGAACTTGAGGCTGACGTCCTTTTGTGACACCGACTGGGAGACGGCCTGACTACCCTGGTAGGTAGCCTGGTACCCCAGCAGGTCGGCACCGGCCGTCAGCATGATCCCGCCAAGCCGGATCCCGGCACCGACGCCGACCACGCCGCCCACTTCACTCGAGCTGGCGTCCGCCGTGAAAGCCACGCCGCCCCGACTCACGACCCCGACGCCGCCGCTCACGAACAGGGACAGCATACCCGACCGGGGCAACAGGTAGAGCACCGCCTGCCCCGTCCCAACGAAAAGCCGGGCATCCTGCTGGAGGGGGTTGGAACCGGTGGCGGCGCTGAACGTGAATGTGGTCGGCACGTAGATCCCGGAGGTCTCGATCCCAAACCGGTCGCCGAACCAGAGCCCCAGCCGGGCCCCGAAGGACGGCCCGGCTTCGAGCTTGAAGTCCCCCGCCCCGCCGGAGCCGCTCAGCCGGTAGAGGTCCTCGGTCGGGATGTAGAAGCCAATCTGGGGGCTCAGGCTGAGCCGCTGAGCCAAGGCGGGAGCGGGGGCGGCGGCCAGGAGGACGGCAACCACGAGCGGCGAACGGGACATGAGGGGGCTCCTGATGGAGGACCGGCTCCGCCGCGAGCCAGCGGAGACGACTCC
>CADEGB010000378.1 GCA_902826755.1 uncultured Gemmatimonadota bacterium | reverse complement strand
GGTGACCCACGGGTGGGCCACCTGCCAGCCTGGGTCCCGTTCGCCCGCCCGATCTTCCCATCCGGGTTTGCCCTCATCGACCAGCATCGCCAAGGCGGCCGTCGTGAAGGCCTTGCTGGAGGATCCGATCGCAAAGACGGTGTGCTGGTCCGCCTTGGCCGGCTTCCCCGCCTCGAGGACGCCGTAGCCCTTGGCGAAGACGACCGAGTCGCGAACCACGACCGCTACGCCGACCGCCGGCGCCCGCCATTCGACCCGGGTCTTCTCGATATAGGCGTCGAGCGCCCGGAGCCGGAGGTCGCGGGCCTGGGCCGCCCCGTCGTTCGCGCTTACCGCCAGGGCCGTCAGGGCGGTCATGGTCAGTCGTCGCATGCTTGCTCCTTCGCAACGGAGCCGGTCGGGCCGCCCGAAGGCGACCCGATGGGCCGTCCGGTTCAGTACGTCGAGGGAATCGGGGACAGATTGAGCATCGCCCGGGCTTGGGCCGGCGTGGCCACGCCGCGGTTGAGTTCGTTGGCGAGCCGGGCGGCCCGCTCCACCAACTGGGCATTGCTCCGCGCCTTCTCGCCCCGCTTGTAATACACGTTGTCCTCCAGGCCGACCCGGACGTGGCCGCCGAGGAGCATGGCGAACGTCGTCATCGGGAGCTGCTGCGGGCCGATCCCGGAGGTCAACCAGAGCGTGTTCTCCGGGAACTCCCGAACCAGGTGGACCACGTTTTCGAACGTAGGCCAACTCGACGTCTGATACCCCATGACCGTCTGGATCCAATAGGGCGCGTCCACGACCCCATTGGCGATGAGGTCCCGCATGACCCAGGGACCGCCGGTGTGGTACGTCTCCATCTCCGGCTTGATCCCCCACTTCTTCATTTCCGACGCGAACTGATTCACCAGCTTGTACGAGAACGGCAGACACTCATCGTGAATCATCTCTTCGCGAGGAAACGGCAACGGTGGCTTCCGCGCGGCGATCTTGAACTTGCTCATGTCGGGCGTGAGGTTGAGCGACGCGACCTCCGGCCGGGCCGGCAGGCAGCGGAGCCGCTCCTCCATCGTCATGTCAGGCCCACCGCCCGTGGTGTTGTTGATGATGATGTCGGGGCAGCGCTCCCGGATCTTCTTGTTGACCTCGTGCCAGACTTCGGTGGTGGTGGCCGGTCGGGTGTGGTTCTTGGGGTCGCGGGCATGGACGTGTACCATCGTCGCGCCGGCCTGGTAGGCGCCGTAGACGGAATCGGCGATCTCGTCGGCCGTCTCGGGGAGGGCCTCGTTGGCTTCCTTGCCCTGCACCCCGCCGTTGCAGGCGCACACGATGATGACGGGAGGCATCTTCCCCACCCGCTCGAGGTACTCGTAGGTGTCCGCGTACCGCCAGAGATAGTCGAACTTGTTCGCCATGGTCGCTTCCGGAACGTGAAGGTGGAGGAGACTATCGTTTGCGCTTGCCCCGGCCGCTGTCGAGGGGGTTGCCGGCCTTGAGCCTTCGGATTTCGAGGACCAGCCGGTCGCGCCAGACGCGCTGAGCCTCGAGGGGGGCCGGGAGCACCCGATCGGTCTGCCGGCCGATCCGCTCGATCAGCTCCGGGTCGAACCGGAGATCCGTCTTGAGGTCGTCCCAGAGTGACTGATAGGACGACCCGAAGCGGGTGAAGTAGTCGCGGACGCCGCCGTCGGCATTGGTGTTGGCGCACCCGAACGGGCCCATCAGGGCCCAGCGGAGGCCGAGTCCTGAGCGAATCGAGTCGTCGACCGCCTGGACGTCGCAGACACCGGACCGGACCAGATCGACCGCCTCCCGGACCAGGGCCGCTTGCATGCGATTGAACACGAAGCCCGGGACGTATCGGTTCATCAGGATCGGCACCTGCCCCAGGTCCTTCATGAACCGGGTGGTTCGCTTGACGACCGCGGGGGACGTCTCGGCCCCGCCGAGGATTTCGGTGGCCGGGACCACGTGGGGCGGGTTCGTCGGGTGCACGACGAGGCAGCGCCCGGCCCCCGCCAACCCCCGCGCGATCTCGGTCATGTCGAGAGCCGAAGTGCTGCTGCCGAGGATGGCGGCCGGGTGGGCCGCCTCGTCGAGGTCGCGGTAGAGCGCCTGCTTGAGGTCGAGGCGCTCGGGGCCGCTCTCCTGCACGTAGCCCGCGCCGGCCACCGCCTCCGCCAGCGATTCCACCGCCTCGACCAACTCCCACTGGGCGGCCGCCGCCTTCTTCTTGAGCAGGCCCTCCCGTCGCTGCCGCTTCAGGTCGGCACGAAACCAGGCAAGCGCGGCCGCCACCTGGGCCGGATCGGTATCGAAGACACGAACCCGGCGGCCGGACCGCGCAAAGACCGCCATCCAGCTTCGGCCGATGACGCCGGTTCCAATGACCGCGACAGTATGGAGGTCAGGCTTTTTCATGGATCGTGAGGGGCTCGACGAAGCGCCGACGCCGGGCGCCCGCGCGACGGCGCGGCCCGGGCTCGGTATACCCTAATGTATCCAAACACCCCAGCCCGGGCGACCAGTCCCCAAACTACGAACGGCACCCGAAGGTCCCGTCCGAAGCCGTGCCGACTGACGTGTCCCCTAGAGCCGAATACCGACTCCCACGCCAATCAACAGCGGATTGATCTTGAGCTCGTACGCCTTCGTGGCGCCGCTCTTCACGTCGGTCTGGATGTTGACGTACTTGATGTCGAGGTTGAAATAGGCTCCCCCGCCCAGCGCGAAGTCCGCCCCGCCCTGCAACGCATACCCGATGCTGGTGCTCAGGTCGAGGGTCTCGAGGTCGCCGCTCTTGGCGTAAAAGTAGGTCAGGTTGCCGCCAGCCCCGAGGTACGGCTGGAACGCGCCGGTCGGTACCGGCCGGAACTGGAAGGTCAAGGTCGGCGGAAGGTGCGAGACCATGCCGAGACTGGTGACGGTATTGCCGCTCTTGGCGGTGACTTCCTGACTGGAGGTGCCAAGGACGAGCTCGAGCGCGAACTTCTTGCCGAGAAACCGGGTGATGTCCACTTCAGCCACGGCGTTGGACTTCACGTCGAGGCCGGTGGGCGTCGAGGAGGCATTCGGCGCGATCAAAAGGCCGCGGGCCCGAATCTGCCAGGCCTTGTCCTGCGCGACCGCGGTGGTGGCGGAGACCAGCAGCAGAGCGGCGGTCGATCCGATGACGATGCGGCGGAACATTGGGACTCCCGAGCTGAAGTGTCGTTAGGTGCATCCGAACGACGCCAACAATGCCCGAGTGACCATTAAGAATTCTGCAACGGTTCGTGAATGCCCGTTGCGATGTCACGCCCGCGAGCCCTTCGCCATCTCCCGTTCATGAGCCGCCGCTCACGAACGCCGGCGTTCAGCGCCGGCGCGCCTCCTCGCCGGGACGATACGCCCGCTCCAGGTTGGCCTTGATCTCCGGGAGCGTCAGCCAGACCGGCTTGAACTGCCCCTTCGCGAACAACGGCGCCTGGTCGAAGAAGTGCGGCGAGGACGCGTCCCCGCTCTGCCCGAACGGTGTGATCGACCGGGACCGGACCGTCGGCCCGAACTCGATGACCTGAACGTACGCCGATCCGCCCGCGCCGTACCGGCGTTTCCCTTCCTTGCCCGGCTGGGACCAGATGGAGAAGATCGTCCCCACCGCGGTGCCCTCGGCGCTGGGGAGCGGGAGGCTCGGCCGGTCGTCCCGATAGGTCTCGCCGGCTCGTTCATCGGGCCGCTGGAGGCGCTGGAACTCCCCCAGGGGGACCTGATCGGTCCCGAAGACCTTGACCAGGGCGGCCCGCATCTGCTCTAAGCTCGCCACCCGGTACCACGTGGTGGTGTCGCCCCGCTGGGTCCGAGGGCCGGCCACGCTTTGGTAGAGCCCGAACCAGAGGGCCGGCATCGACTCCGACCGGCCGTATCGATCCCAAGCCTGGAGGCCCCGGATGATCGGTTCGAGCTCGGCCGCCCGGGCGAGGTCGACGGTTCGGAGCATCTGCCACTCGGTGACCAAGAGCGGGACTTCCCGCTCGGCCGCGTAGAAGTAGGTGTCGAACGCCATGGCCGCCCACTGATCGAACGTAAACCCGCCCGGCTGGGCCAGGAGCCGGCGGGACGCTCGAGCCCGCCAGTTGTCCGGGTGCAGGGCGATGTACTTCGGAAAGTCGCTCCGCTTCGGATTGGCGTCGGCCGTGGTGGTCAGGAAGGGCGTCGAGTTCGTGTTCTGCATCCACCCGGACTTCGGATTGAGAACCTGCGGCATCTCGGACGGCGGATGGTAGCCGCGCCAATCGGAACGAGGGTCGCTTCCGTCGACCGGCTTGGTCCAGTCGAGCGTCGTGTCCCGTCGCGGCACCGCCCCGCTATGGATGAAGAAGATGTTGCCGTCGACGTCGGCGTACATCGTGTTGTGGTAGACCAACGCGTTGATCTCGAGCGCACGCCGGAATTCGGCCAGGTTCCGGGCCTTGCTCATGGCGTACCACTGCTGAAGGAGCCCGCCGCGGTCAACGTTGCCGTACATCACGGCCAGGTGTTTGCCGTTCCGCTGCCCGAGGATCGGACCATGGTGGGTCTTGCGGAGCACGATGGGTCGGACCTCGACGCCGGCGGCGGTCTTGACCCTGATCGAGTCGCGCCACTCCGT
>CADEGB010000377.1 GCA_902826755.1 uncultured Gemmatimonadota bacterium | reverse complement strand
GCATCGGCGTGTGTGGATTGACGAACAGCATCGGATGGCCGGAGGCGCTCTTGGCCCCGTTGACCGCCCACATGTTGGAGCCCTCGTCCGGGCTCTTCGGGGCTGGCGCCACGATCTTGGCCAGGCCGCGCACGTCGACCCCGCCCGCGTCGGGGTCGAGCGCAAACCCCCGGTAGATCATGAAGGCCATCCACCCCTCGTATCGGAAGGTCAGCTGCCGCTTGACCCCGGGATGCCGATGGAGGAAGTAGTTCATCCCGTCGGCCCAGCCATCGACCAGGGCCCGAAGGTCGGGGGTAACGGCCGCGTACTCGGCCCGACCGAGTCGCTCGAGCTCAAATGCGCGGATGAAGATGTCCCAGCCGACACCCTCCTCACCACGGACCTCCGCCATTCGGCCGAGCGCCTGGATGTAATACGGCTCGGTTTCCTGGTAGCGGTCCTCCGAGCGGGCGTAGGCCATCCCGAACATCACGTCGGCGTCTGTCCGGCCGTGGACATTGGGCACGCCCCAGGTATCCCGGTAGATCGTGACGTTCTTGGCCTGGTTTTCCCAGCGGGCCAAATCCCCGCGGGACGGCCGCGTCTGTGCCGCCGTCGTCGACACCCCGACGCCGACCAGCAGTGCCACGACCCACGAACGGTTCCGGATCATCGGACGGCGCCCTCCGCGGCTTGATCGAGTTGCAGAACGGTCTGGAGCAGGACGTTGACCCCGTTGGTGACATCCTCGGGCCGGGTGTACTCGCGGGGCGAGTGACTGATCCCGCCAACCGACGGAATGAAGATCATGCCCATCGGCCCGATCCGCGCCAGGTTCTGCGCATCATGGCCCGCGCCGCTCGGCATCGATCGGGTGGAGAGGCCCAGGCCTCGGGCGGCGCGGTCAATCACCCCGCGAACCGGTTCGGCCGCGATGGCGGGCAAGTTGCTGGCCCGCTCCCGCGCCGCCCAACTGGTACCCTGCCGGGCCATGATGGGTTCGACCGCGCCACGGATCTCGGCCCAGAGCCGGTCGAGCGTGTCGGTGGAGAGGTCGCGGATTTCGATCGAGAACTCGACTTCGCCCGGGATCACGTTCTGCGCGCCCGGACGCACCTGGAGCCGGCCGACGGTTCCGACCTGGCGGCCGGGCATGGCCTTGACGAGCCGATCGACGGCGAGGATCACCTCCGACGCGGCCAGCAGCGCGTTCTTCCGCTGATCCATGGGCGTGGTGCCGGCGTGGTTCGCGAACCCCGTCACCGTCACCTCCCAGGACCGAATGCCGACGATTCCCTCCACCACGCCGACGGCCACGCCCGTCTGGTCGAGGACCCCGCCCTGCTCGATGTGAAGTTCGAGGTAGCCCGCAATGCTCCCCGGCTCGTGGCGGTAGCCGGCCATCGCGGCGGGATCGCCGCCGATTTTCCGGATCTGGTCCGCCAGGGACGGGCCAGCCGCCCCGGCGGGTCGCGCCAGTTCGTCGGCGGCAACCTGGCCCAGAAAACCCCGACTGCCGGTGAGCCCCCGCTCCTCGTCGCACCAGAGCGTGACCCAGAGCGGGTGACGATTGCGATACCCCTTCTCCGCCAGGAGGCGGGCCACTTCGATCGCGCCGAGGGTTCCCACGTCACCATCGTAGTTGCCGCCGTTGAGCACCGAGTCGATGTGGGATCCGAACAGCAGGGGCTTCAGGGTCGGGTCCGAACCGGGTCGCTTGCCGAGGATGTTGCCGGCGGGGTCGATCGCCACCTCCAGTCCGGCCTCGCGCATGATCGGCTGGATCCAGGCGCGCGCCTCGACATCGGCGTCGCTGAACCCGGTGCGGCTGACCCCGCCGTCCGGCGTGGTGCCAAACCGGGACAATTCGACCAGCCAGCGCGCCACCCGGTCACCATCGACCCGCCAGGAGCGCCAGGGCGGCTGCATCCGCCACTCCGCCGATGCCAGCGGCCCGGGCACCGCGGCGGCGCCGAGCGATGCCAGGAGGAGGTCGCGTCGATTCATGGCGTCCTCGGCGGGGCGATCGGCAGGTGAACGCGGGAGGGCCTGGTTCGATCATGCCAGACGGTTTGCCGGGCGGTGACGAACGTGGTGTCGGTCCCAAACGGGCGTCCGGTGCCCGGGTTGGGGTTGATGTACGGCGCGGCGCTGCTGGCTACCTCGAGGCGGATCCGATGGCCGGGCTGGAAGGTATGGCCGATGTCGAACAGCTCCACGGAATACTCCTCGACGGCGTTCGGCTCGAGTGGCACCAGCCGCTCCGGGCCCTTCCGGTAGCTGGCTCGTCGGACCCCCGCGGCCTGGCTTCCGATCAGCACCGCCCGGCCGTCGGGATGGACGTCGAGCAGTTTGGCGGTGAAGTCCGTGTCCACCGCGTCGGTGGCCGCCCATAGGGTGACGAAGATCCGGCCGAGCACCTCGAGCGGTTCGGCCAATGGATCCGACGAGTAGACTAGAACGTCGGACCGGCCCTCGATGTTTCGATGATCGGTGGTGGCGTCCTGGGAAGGCACGGGGCGCCGCGGATCGTGGATGAAACGGTCGGGGGGGAGATTCCCGGGAGGCTCCCAGGTCAGGCGGCCGTCGCCGGCGGCGGTGTTCGCGGCGCCGCCGCTTGCGAGGAAGAGGTCGCGGACGGTGGTGCCGGGAACCGGGTAGCGGTCAGCCGTAACCCACCGATTCGTGCCGGGGACGTAGACCCGGACCGGGGGCGCCTCCCAGCTCGGCGTGGCCTGCTTCAGGCACCAGTCGAAAAACTCGATTCGGATCCGCTGGATCGGCAGGACGGACGTCGAGTCGAACTGCATCTCGCCGACCTTTCGAACACCACCCTGGTAGGTTCCGGCGTGAGTCCACGGGCCGATGATGAGATAGTGCGGCGGCACGTCGCCACCGCGGCGGCTGAGCCCATCCCAGTACCAGAGCGCGCCCGGCTGATCGCCGTCGAGCCAACCCGTGACGGTCAGGCTGGGCACCCGGATCCTGGCGAAGTCGGCGTCGGTGAAGTGGATCCGACGCCAGTACTGGTCGAGGGTGGGGTGGGCCAGCATCTCCTGGTAAAGCCGGAGCGGGCGTCCCATCAGGGTGTCGAGGCGGGCCAGCGGCCGCTGCTGGACGAGGGAGTCCCACGGGATCAGCGCCCCCAGCTCCGATTGGACGACCCGGCCCGAGACCCCGAACAGCCACGGCAACGCCCAATCGAGCCGGAACGCCCCGCCCAGGAAGGGAATCTCGTCGAATAACCGCCCTGACGACGCCGTCGGCGCGATACAGGCGAGGTGCGGCGGCTGTTCCCGCGCTGCGAGCCACTGGACCGTGCCAAGATAGGACCCGCCGTCCATCCCGACCCGCCCGTTCGACCACGGCTGCCGGGCGATCCACTCGATGGTGTCGTATCCGTCCTTCCCCTCGGGGAAGTAGAAATCGAACTCCCCCTCGGAATCGCCACGGCCGCGGGTGTCCTGCAGGACGACGGCGTACCCGGCCGCGAGGTAGTTATCGAGGCGATATCGGCGGAACTGCGCGGTCTTGTCGTAGGGCGTCCGGATCAGGATCGTGGGGAAGCGGCCGGCGGCCGACGGGGTCCAGATATTCGCGGCCAGGCGGACTCGATCCCGCATCGGGATCATCACGCCGAACCGGCTCACCCTCTGCGCCAAGCCGGTTGTGGCCAGCGCGAGGGTCAGGGCCGCGGCCAGCGCCACCACCGTCCCGAAGCGGACCGGCCATCTCGCTGGAATCCGCGTTTCCGTTCGTCCCGCGATCATCGTGACCTCGTTCCAGGTTCGGTCAATGCCTGTCATCGCCAGAGCGCGGCCCGGCTTGCCTCCCACCCGTCCGGCCGGAGATGCTCGAGGAAATAGCTCAGCATCGTCTTCATGCCGTGGGGCGCGTCGGCCCCCTCGAGCACGTGCACGCCCTGCGGATACACCGCCATGTCGACCGGCCGCCCGGCATCGATCAGCGCGCGGAGGAACTGCATGACGTTCGCCGGCACCGCGTTATGGTCCATGGTGCCGTAGCTGACCAGGAGCCGCCCCCGCAGGTCCCGTGCGCGCGCCACCGCGTCGGCGCGGGCATAGCCGTCGGGGTTGGCCCCAGGGGTCCGCATGATCCGGCCGATGTACTGGCGCGGCCCGTTCCGGAGATCGGTGATCGGGGCCTGCGACACCCCCACCCGGAAGACGTCCGGATACCGGAGCATGGCCATCAACGTCAGGTAGCCGCCATGCGAAATCCCGGTGATGCCGACCCGAGTGGAATCGACGTCGGCGCGGCGGAACAAATGCCGGATGGCGGCGGCCTGGTCGTCCACGTCGACCTGCCCCATTGCGAGGTAGTTGCCGTTCCGAAACGCCTTGCCGCGGTCCATCGTGCCGCGTCCGTCGACCTCGACCACCAGGAACCCCAGTTGGGCGATCGCGGCGCGACCGTCATCGGTCTCGAACCGGTTCCGGATCGCCTTCGTGTGCGGGCCCCCGTAGATCGAGACGAGCACTGGGTACCGTTTCCGGGGATCGTAATCGGCCGGCTTGAACAGGATCCCTTGCAACTCGGTCCCGCCGTCGGCGGCCGGAAGGTGGAGCAACTCCGGCGCGGGGACGCCCAGCGCGTGGAGGGCGGTCGTGTCGGAGGTTGCGAG
>CADEGB010000376.1 GCA_902826755.1 uncultured Gemmatimonadota bacterium | reverse complement strand
CCACCGGGAGGTGGCGGGGGGGGCGGATTGGGTCCTTCGGTTCCAGCGGGGGCGCTACGAACTCTCTGGCGACATCGGCGGGAGCTACGTCGAGGGAACCTCGGCCGCCATCACCGCCATTCAGGAAGCGCCCGCGCGCTATTTCCAACGGCCGGACTTTCGGGCCCGGGACGTCGACCCGACCGCCACCACTCTGACCGGGTTCCGCGCCCGCGTTCGAGCCGACAAGAATGCCGGCAACTGGCTCTGGGGGGCCGAGGTCGCCACCGAGTCGCCGGGGTTCGAAGCCAACGACATGGGGCGAGTGCAGAATGCGGACGACATCGACTGGAACGCCGACATCAACCATCGGTGGACGGTTCCGGGTCGGCTCTTCCGCAGCGCGACCGTCGGGATCGCCGCGTCCGGCAATTTCAATTACGACGGCGTCCGGACGAATACCCGGTTCACGCTCTTTACCCGCCAGGGATGGCGCAACTTCATGTCGAGCAGCTTCAACGTGAACTGCGTCATCCGGGCCCAGAGCGACGCGTTGACTCGCGGCGGGCCGCTGATGGCCACCCCGGCGGGCTGCGAAGTCAACGGCAACCTGTCGAGCAGCTTCGCGTCGCCCACGTCGTGGCGGGTAGGCGGCAACGTCTACCGAGCGGAGGGCGGTGAGTGGCAGTTCCGGATCGCGGGCGGATTCACCGTCCGGCCGACCTCGGCCCTGAGTCTTTCGCTGGAGCCTAACTTCAGTCATTCCCGCGACACCCGCCAGTACGTCACCACCATCGACGGCGGGCTGCCAGCAACCTTCGGGCAGCGATACGTGTTCGGCTCGATTCGGCGGAGTACGCTGGTGGCCCAGATCCGGGTCAACTACACCGTCAGTCCCAATCTGACCCTTGAAGGCTACGCGGAACCGTTCGCGGCGAGCGGCAAATACACCGGCCTCGGCGAGTTGGAGGCTCCCCGGACTCGGGCGATCCGCCGATACGGCGACGATGGCACTGTGATTACCAGCCAGACCGACGCCGCCCTCCAAGTCACTGACAGCCGAAATGGGCAGGCGTTCGAGGTTCCGGTGCCCGATTTCAACGTGCTGTCGTTTCGGAGCAATCTGGTGGTGCGATGGGAGTGGCGGCCCGGCAGCACCCTGTTCCTGGTCTGGCAACAGAATCGATCCACGTTCTGCGCGCCCGGCGACCCCCGGTCCTGCCCGGGCGGATTGCGGCCGGGGTCCCTGATCGGGCCCGGTTCGCTCCGAGAGGCCCTCGGCACCACCGGGGACAATTTCCTGGCCGTCAAGTTCAGCTACTGGTTGCCGCTCAGCTGAGTTCTCGGCGCGAAACGTCTCGACTAGCTTCCGAGGATGTCGACCGCTTTCTCCAACGAATGGGCGGTGGCGTGGGGCGATGCCCTCAACGCCAGCCCGACCTATCGCGCCGCCGCCGCCACCTGGGAAGGGAGTATTGCCACCGCCGTGGTGCCCGCCCCGGGGGCTCCACCGTTGGCGGCCGCGTTCCTCGATGTCTGGCACGGTGAGTGCCGAACCGCCCGCTCCGCCTCCGCCGCCGACCTGGCCACGGCCGACTATCTGATCGAAGGGTCGCCGGACGCCTGGCGCGAACTGCTCGGGGGCCGGCTGGCCCCCCTGATGGCACTGCTCACCGGCCGGATCCAGTTGACCCGCGGTGAGCTAAGCAAACTGATCCCCTTCGCCGGCGCGGCCAAGGAACTGGTCGGCCTGGCGGCATCGATCGACGCCACCTTCCCGCCGGAGTGGGGCGACTAGCCGCTTCCGGAGGGGCTACCGACTCCGGGGACGACTCCGGACCGTGGCCACCAACTCGCACCAATCGCTCAAGGCCGCCCCGACCGCCGCCAATGGCGGATCGAGCACCCGTGCCACCCGCCGGGTCAGAGCCCGGAGCCGCTGTTCGGCCACCTTGAGGCCGAGCCGGCCTTCCTGCGGCCCGGCCGGGCGGACGTCGAGCCCCAGCGCCCGAACGCGCTTGGCCGCCCGAGCAACCAATTGGTCGACTCGAGCGGCGGTGATCCCGAGCAGCACCGCCGCTTCGGCGGCCGAGGCCGCGCAGAGGCCGCGCAGCACCACGGCATCCGAGATCCGAGGCGGCAAGGCCCCGTGGGTTCCCCACAGGACCACGTTGACGCGATCCGCCGGCGGCGCGACGATGGCGTCGATCGCGACCTCCGCACCTCGGTGACCGCGCTCGCGCCAGCGATCGAGCGTGGCCACGACCTGCTCGAGGCGGGCGGCTCCCAGGCCGAGGAGGAGGCCGGCCGCGGCTCGTCCCAGCACCCGTCGGGTCTGGATGTCGGGCGAGACGGACGGATCGTCGCCGTTGCCCGGAACCGGGGGCAGGCCGCTTTCGTAGGGGCGGAGACGAACGGCACCTCGCTCATGTCTTCCCGCCCGCGGGTCCCCCCGCCCATCCTGCTGGCCGTCGGCTCCGGTTTCCGGACCGTGCGGCCCGACGCGATCGACTGGATCGAAGCGGACGGCAATCGCGTCCGCCTCCGCCTCGGCGAGGCGGAGTACCCGATCCGGGCTTCGCTCCAGGCCACCGTGCAGCGCCTGGGGGCCCGCTTCCGCCGGATCCACCGTCGTTATGCGGTCAACGTGGCCCGCATCGAGGCCATCGAACCGAACGGCGAGGGGACCTGGGTCGTGACCCTCGCCGGCGGACTCCAACTTCCGCTTGGCCGCTCCTACCGACGTCATCTCATCTCCGCGTTCACGCAGCTGTAGCACCCACTCCATCTGACGCGACGATCGGCGCGACGGTTTCGCGTTCGATTCGTGTCAGTTCGACATCACGAACGTGTCCGGCGTCCGCTCATCCCACCTAACGTCGACGCGAACCGCGCCATGGCCGTGACGAACGCCCTTTGGGAGGTGACGAACGTCGGTCCGTCGCTTGCTTCCCGGAGGATCCGTCCGTACTCAGGTCACCGGCTCCCGCGGGAGCCTCTACCACGGAGAGAGAGTCCAGATGTCATTGACCCCCATCGCGAGACGATCGGCCTGGCCGTCATCGTCGCGGCCACGGCCGTGACCTTCGCGCCGGTCACCTCGATGGCCACGCTCCTCCAGGCCCGCTCGGCCGGCGTCACCATCCTCCCCAGCGCTGGCAGCACCGGGGCGGGTACCCGGATCCGGATCCGGGGCGCCAACAGCCCGAGCCTGTCGAACGAGCCGCTCATCTACGTCGACGGTGTCAAGGTCAACGGCAACTCGAACTCGGGCCTCCTCGGCACCGGGGGACAGCTGCCGTCGCGGATCAACGACCTCAATCCCGAGGAAATCGAGTCGATCGAGATCGTCAAAGGCCCGTCGGCCGCGACCCTGTACGGGACCGAGGCCGCCAATGGCGTGCTCCGCATCACGACGAAACGGGGCAAAGCGGGACCGGCCAGCTGGAACTTCTACGTCGAGGGCGGCGGCATCGTCGACGCCAACAAGTACCCGGACAACTTTCGGAGCATGGGCCGCACGATCACCGGCGGCGTGCCTGGCGGCGCGGCGCGGACCTGCCTCCTGACGCAGTTCGCCGCTGGGGTCTGCACCCGGGACAGCCTGGTCACCTTCAACCCGCTCGAGACCAAGGGCGTCACCCCGATCGACAAAGGCCACCGTCAGCAGCTTGGCGGCAACGTGTCGGGTGGGTCCGACCTGGTGCAGTACTTCCTGGCGGCGGAGTACGAGGGCGAGACCGGCACCTTCAAGCTGCCCGATGGTGAGCGGAACCGACTCATGACAGCCCGTGGCGTGAGCGAGATCGGGAACACGACCATTCGCCCGAACGCCCTCAAGAAGATCAGCACCCGGGCCAACCTGGCGATGCACCCCTCCTCGACCGTCGACCTGACGACGTCGGTGGGCTACGTCTCGAGCGACACCCGGCTCCCCCAGAACGACAACAACGTGCTGGGCATGCTGCCGAGCGGCTACTTCGGTCTGGCCAACGTCAGCGACACGGCCGGCAACAGCGGCTGGGGCTTCTTCGCGCCCGGCGAGATCTTCTCGCTATATCGGAACCAGAACGTCCAGCGGTTCACGGGCAGCACCACCGCCAACTGGCGGCCCACGGGGTGGCTCACCACCCGGGCCACCGTGGGCTACGACATCGCCAATCGAACCGACATCCAGCTCAATCCGACCGGCCTGGGCCCGGCGTTCGGGACCACGCCTCTCGGATTCAAGCAGGACGCCCGGACCCAACTCAAGACCTACACGGCCGACGCGGCCGCGATTGCCAGCACCGGCCTCGGTGGCGGGCTGACGTCCCGGACGACCCTCGGTGCCCAGTACACCAAGGACGTCTTCTACCAGAACCTGGCCAGCGGTCAGCGGTTGGCCGGCGGCAGCGAGGACATCGACGGGGCCGGCATCCTCACCGCCGGCCAGACGACGGTGATCACCGCCAAAGTCGGCGTCTTCATGGAACAGCAGCTCAACCTGAAGGACCGCCTCTTCCTTACCGGAGCGCTCCGGGTGGACGACAACAGCGCGTTCGGCACCGACTTCAACACGGTCGTGTTCCCGAAGATCGGGGCGTCGTACATCATTTCCGACGAAGGGTTCTTCCCGAAGCTGTCGTTCCTCAACCTGCTCCGGCTCCGGGG
>CADEGB010000375.1 GCA_902826755.1 uncultured Gemmatimonadota bacterium | reverse complement strand
CGGTGGACAGCCACGACCCGAGCGACGAGCGCCCCCTCCACCTCCGGGCCGGCGAGCTGCGCCGCGAAGTGGGCGTTCCAGCCCAAATCGGCCAGGAGGGCCGCCGCGTCGGTCACGGCAGCGGCCGGGTGGGCGCGCCCGCGCCGAGGGTTGCGGAAGGCATCCCGAAATCTAGGCCCGGGGGCCCCGACACGTCTCCTCCCCCAGGGCGTTCCCGGGCCGAGCCGGCAACCTGCAGAAAACCGCCCGGGGCTGTTAGCGTACGGACTGGTCGACCCACCCCAATCCCCTGAGGCACCGCACCATGCCGTACGCGCTGTACAAGCTGATCCACTTCCTGGGCATGTTCATGGTCGTCGTGGTCCTGGCGGCAACCGCCATGCACGTGCTCCGCGGGGGAACCCGGGCCGACAACCCCTACCGGCGCTCCTTTGCCGTCGCCCACGGCATCGGCGCCTTCTTGGTCCTGCTGGGCGGTTTTGGGATGCTGGCTCGATTGGGCCTGGTCTCCGGCGGACTGCCGGGGTGGATCGTGGTCAAGCTGGTGATCTGGCTGGTGCTGACCGCCGGGTTGACGCTGCCGTACCGCGGGCGGTCGATGGCGCGGGCGCTGCTCGTGATCCTGCCGCTGTTGGCCATGAGCGCCGGCGCCGTCGCGCTGTACAAGCCGTTCACGGCCGCGCCGGCCGTCGGCGCGCCGGTTCCCGCCAGTCCCTGATCCGATCCGCCGGCACCGCGAGCGCGGTGCCGGTTCCCCGAATCAGCCTCCCCCGGGAAGCGCCAGCCCGAGCACCTTGAACAGGATCCCGATCGGGAGCGCGATGTTCCCGACGTAGTGCGCGATGATCCCGGGCCAGGTGCTCCCGGTGCGTTGCGCCACCCACGCCAGCGGGACCGTCATCGGCAGATACGCCACCACGCTCCCGAGCGATGTGTGGTAGAAGAAGTGGAACAGGTCCCAGAGGACGCCGTTGACGAGCCAGGCCCATTTGCCGAGGGCCAGTTCCTGGCGCGGCAGGATGATCCCCCGCCACCAGAATTCCTCCCCCAGAATATTGAAGATGAAGCTGCCGAACAGCATGACCAGGAAGACATCCCAGCGCCCCCGGAGGTCAAACCCGAAGTCGGCCTGACCCATCCCTCCCATGAAATCAGCGAACTCCCGGGGCCACTGATAGAACGTCACCCCGTCAAACCAGCCGGCCACGGGGCCGATGGCCCATTGGAGCGCCCAAGTGCCAAGGACCAGGGCCACGGTCCAGGCCCAGGTGCTCCGGCTCATGCGGCCAAGTCGAAGCCGGTCGCGGAACGGGGCCCACCTCCACGGCCTCCCCTCGAGCCGATAGGCAACGAACGCCGCCAGCAGCATCAGCGCCAGCGGGGCGGCAAAGGTGGCGAAGAAGATCCCGAAGCGCGGCTGTCCGGCCCGCATCATGGCGGGCAGGAGCCCAAGGATGAACCATGCGAAGATCGCCGCGGGAATCCCGAAATAGAGCAGCTAACCGATCAGACCGATCGGTTTGAGGCGAGAATCTGTTGTCATCCGGGCAGGTTAGTGCCGCGACGGCTCCGCCGCTAGAGACCCCGCCCCGCCTCCGCGCCGTTCGAGCTTAGCGGACCGCGATGACCGACTCGAAGTCATTGAAGCTCCGGACCTTCATCACGACAGCCCCTCGGCCAGGCGCGAACTCCACGTCGGTCGTCTCCCCTGGCCCGAAGCGGAGCCGCGCTGGCGCCGGCTGTTGACCGGGCCGATCCGCTCCATCCTTCGCAACGACGCGCCAACTCAGCGGCTGGCCGCCCTGCCACAGTTCGAGGGTCACATCGTCTGCCGGCGTGATATTGATGAAACGGAACCGGTAGGGCACGCCAGCCCGCAGCGGTCGACCGCCCTGGTGGGCCACGACCAACGCCGAGTCCCCGATGCCGGCCACCGCAAAGATCACCACGCGATCACGATCCGGATCCCACCGTTCCCCAGGCTCCAGAACGATCAACGGCCCGAACCGGCCGGCCGCAAACGGCCGGACCTCGCTGAAGTGCGAGTGGTAGATGAAGGTCCCGGCCCTAGGCGGCGTAAAGCGAGCCACGAAAGAATCGCCCGGCGCGATCGACGGGGCGAGCCGCGCGGCCGTCCCGCTCCAGCCCGCGACGCCGTCATAGAAGCTCTCCAACTCGAGACCATGCCAATGCACCGACGTGGCATAGCCAAGGCGATTGTGCACGGTGATGGCGGTGGGTTCGTCCCGGCGCACCACCAGCGCCGGGCCCGGGATCTCGATCGAGTCCGGCGGCACCGTCCCCGGGCGGGCCAGCACGAATCCGATCCCGGCGGTGTCGCCGAACACTCCGGGCCGTTCCTGCACGGTCAGGTCGAGCCGACGTTCGGCACCGGATCGGCCGCTGGGCGCCGGACCCGCCACTTCGATCCCGAGAACAAGACCCGCCATCCCGTGCGCGGTTCCGGTTCCAGGTTGGTGCGGTGTCCCCGCGGGCGGCGGCGTGGTGCCGTGGTGGAGTTGAGCGGACCAAAGCGCCGCGGCCGTCGGGAGGTCGGATTCCTGGGTGTGGGCCACGTGAAAGGCGTCGTGGCAGTGAAAGAGCCAGTTGCCCGGCCGGCTCGGACTCCACGCGATGGTCATCGTCTCCCGCATATAGAGGACCTCGGTCACCGTCAGACGCCGATCGGCGGCGGCGTAGGCGGTGTCCCCAGTCCAAACGCCGCGGGCATCGACCCGAAAGTAGGCCCCGTGAAGGTGCATCGGGTGCGAACTGGAGGCGAAGTTGATGACCCGCCAGTGGGCCGAGTCGCCGACGGCGAGCCGAAGCCGCTCCGTGTGGGGCCAGATCTTGCCGTTGACGGGGATGAGAAAGGCGGAATCGCCGCTCGCCGGAATGACCGGACCCGACCACGCGGTGATCGCGAAGATCCGATCCGGCGGTGCCCCCGCCGAGTCGATGGCGATGACGCCGACCAGCTGCTCACCGACGCCACGACTTTCGACCCGGGCACCCCGGCGGGTGAGGCCGACATAGCCGTAGAGCCCCGGACGGTGGGCCCGAAACCGGGCCATCCCGGTGGCGCCAGGGGCGACGATCAACGTATCGGAGGTGAGCGGGTCGATTAGCCCGGTAACCCGGAGGGTGTCCGGAAGCCGGTTGACCAGTGACACGGAGACCTCGGTGCCGACGGCCGCCCGGATCAGCGGGCCGGGCACCGAGGGTGGCCCACCGACCTCTCCAAAGGCCGCGATCTCGAGGGCCGGTCCGCCCTCAGCCGCGGGATACCAGCGCGCCGGCCGGGCCTCGAGGGCCACCGCCAACCGACCATCCGCCGCGGTCCCGGCCGGGGTCGCATTGTCGTTAGGCGCTGCCATGGGCGGCTCGGCGGCGCGGCAGGCAACCAGCACCAGCGACCCGAGGGCCCGCCGAATCAGCGTCATCATGCGTGGCGCCTGAGGAGGAAGAAGGCCCAAGTATGCCGAGGGGCCAAGTTCGCGGCAACCGGCGGGCCAGGTGCCGGACGTTTGACGCCAGGACCTGGCCAACCGATGTTCGTCTGGTCCCGTACCGAGAACCCGGATGCGCCATCAGACCCGCCCACCCTCCCCGCTCGATCCGTTCGTTCCCGCGCCCGACATCCGGGAACGGTTCGAGATCGCCATCGGCGCACCGGCCGGGCTGGTGATGGACGTCGCCGCGTCCTTCGACCTCCGCGCGCTGCCGCTCGTCCGCGGAGTGTTTCGACTCCGCGAGCTTCTGATGGGTGCCGAGCGGACGTCGGAACGGCCATCGGCCGGGCTGGTTGCGGACACCAGAGCCATGGGCTGGGCCAGCCTCGGCGAGGTGCCCGGTCGCTCGATCGTCAGCGGGGCGGCCTGCCAGCCGTGGCTGGCCGACGTGCGATTCGTCCCGATCCCCGCTGAACGGTTCGCGTCTCACGCCGAACCGGATCAGGTCAAGATTGCCTGGACGCTCGAAGCGACGCCGCTGGGTGAAGAAAGCTCCCGTTTCGTTCACGAGGTCCGGGTGGTCGCCACCGACGAAGCGGCCCGAGCCAAGTTCGGGCGCTACTGGCGGTGGGCCCGGTTCGGGATCATCGGGATTCGGTATCTGATGCTGCCCGCCATCCGCCGCTCCGCCGAAAGGCGCTGGCGAGAAACCAACGGCCGCGGCGCCGGCGCGTCATGAACTCCGGAGCCGGCGGACGATGGAGGCCACGAGCAAGGCCGTCGTGTCGAGCGCTGGGAGACCAGCCACCATCTGGCCCGTCAGCAGCAACGGCAACTCCGTCCCGCCGAGGATGACGCCATCCGCTCGATCACGGTCGCGGAGTCGCTCCACCAGGGCCACCACCCCGGCCCGGGTTTCCTCCTGAAAGTCTCCCTTGAGCAACTGACCCACGTAGCGCTCGTGAAGCCAGGCCCGTTCGTCCTCCTCGGGCGACACCACCGTCAACCCGCGGCGGCCGAACACGGTCGGATAAAACGCCGCCTCCATCGTGAACCGGGTGCCGAGCAGCGCCAGACGATGCAGCCCGAGCCGAGCCGCCTCGTCGCCCCCGACTGCCACCATGCCCAGGAGCGGCACCGGCGCCCGACGGGCCAGACCGCCCAATACTAGAGGGGGCGTGTAGCCCTCGG
>CADEGB010000374.1 GCA_902826755.1 uncultured Gemmatimonadota bacterium | reverse complement strand
GGAACCGGTCATCTTGCGGCCGGACACGCTCTGCCGCTTGACTCAGGCAGGAACCGAGACTAGGTTTTTGGGCTCTGTTCTTGGGTCTTATGCCGACGATCAATCAGCTGGTTCGGCGCCCCCGAAAGGCGCCGGTCTACAAAGACAAGTCTCCCGCGCTCAAGCAGAACCCGTTCGTTCGAGGGGTCTGCACCCGCGTCTACACGGTTACCCCGAAGAAGCCGAACTCGGCCCTTCGGAAGGTGGCCAAGGTCCGACTCCGGAATGGCTTCGAGGTCATTGCCTACATCCCCGGCGAAGGGCACAATCTCCAGGAACACTCGATCGTGCTGATCCGTGGTGGCCGGGTAAAGGACCTCCCGGGCGTCCGGTACCACATCGTTCGGGGAACGCTCGACGCGGCCGGGGTCAACGGGCGGCGGCGGAGTCGTTCGAAGTATGGCGCCAAGGCGCCGAAAGAGGGCCAGGCGGGAGGTAAGAAGTGAGCCGGCGTAATAAGGCGATCCGGCGGCCGCTGCCGGCCGATCCGCGCTATGACAGCCAGACCGTTTCCAAGTTCGTCAATGCCATCATGGTCGAGGGCAAGAAGAGCTTGGCGGAGCGGGTGTTCTACAAGGCCATGGACCTGATCGAAGAGCGGACCGGACAGCCCGGAGTTACGGTCTTCAAGCAGGCGGTCTCGAATGCCAAGCCGGCGGTCGAAGTGAAGAGCCGCCGAGTCGGTGGCGCCTCGCTGCAGGTTCCGGTGGAAGTCCGCCCCGAGCGGCGGACGGCGCTGGCCATGCGGTGGATCATCCAGTATTCGCGGGCCCGGAGCGAGAAGTCGATGTCGGAGCGGCTCGCGGCCGAGTTGATCCTCGCCTCCAAGGGTGAAGGCAACACGATCAAGAAGAAGGAAGACACCCATAAAATGGCCGAGGCCAACCGGGCGTTCGCGCACTATCGGTGGTAAGGGGCCTTCGGGTGATGTGATCGAAACGTGACGGGCCCCTGGCACTCTGGTGACAGGGGCCCGATTGGTTTTAGAGCCGACTGAGCCTGGGAGTGATGGATGCTCACTAGCCTGTTGCTTTCCTGCTACAGCGGCCCCGGAACAGGGGGTGCGTTTGGGGATTGGACTGGGCAATGCAAGAATTGTATCACAGTGACTCAAAGCGCTGTCGCGTAAAGGGATGCTGGTAGAGGCCCACGCTTGGCGCTCGGCGAATACGGCCAGCAATGTGCTGGCACCGGAAATGCGACATCGGGAATCGGTCCGCTGGCTGTCCCGGAGCGGAGCTCAGTCTCAAACCCGTCGATCCCCGAGTAGTTTCCCAGGCCCCGTCGGTTCGTGCCGATTCAAGGAGGACGTTCAATGAAGAGACGTTTGCTGGTTAGCGCGGCTGCCGTGCTTGCGGCCGCCGTGTTGGGTGCCCAGGCGGTCTCCGCCCAGGCCATCATCACCAACGGTACGATCAAGCTCGGTGTCAACGAGCTGGGTCATCTGAACCTTGGCGGCGGGGTCCTGTCAGCTCAGGGCACCACCACCACCGTTGGCCTCCGGCTGCTCACGGGGACCGGCGAGTACGAGTCTACGGCCGACGGTTGCGAATGCGAAGGGTGGGGCGTGGGTGTTTCAGGTGGCACGTATGACGGCGCTACCGGTTACGCGAACGAGAGCGCAGGCACGGCTGGACTGTTCACGCCGATCTTTGCTTCGACCGCGACCACCGCGACGTCGACGGTTCGGATTCGCTCCGGAGCGACCGACGTGCTCGAGGTGACTCACGAGTACCGGCCAAGTGCGGTCGCCGCTCTTTATGAGGTGATCGTCACCATCACCAACGTCGGTACCGAAACGGCCGGGACCGGGGCCAGCGGGATTCGGTATCGCCGGGTCATGGACTGGGACATTGAACCGACTGCGTTCAACGAGTTTGTGACTTTGGCTGGGTGGCCGGCTGCCAACCTGATCGGCAGCAGCAACGACGGCTTCTGTTCCGCCGATCCGTTCACCGACCGGACCAGCGGTGGGTTCTGCAGCGCAACGAACTATGCCGGTTCCCTCGACGCCAACTTCGACCGCCTCGGGTCGGATGACCACGGCGCGCTGTTCGACTTCGGGTTCGACGCTCTCGCGCCCGGCGCGAGCAAGACCTTCACGACCTTCTACGGTGCGGCCGCCAGCCGGGCCGCCGTGTTGGCCGCACTCGGTGCCGTCGGCGCCGAGGTCTACTCCATCGGCGAGTGCGCCCGCGCGGTGAGCGGCGACTGCCCGGCCACCTTTGCCTACGGCTTCAAGGGCGTTGGTGGAACCCCGATCGATCCGGATGCTGTCCCGGAGCCGGCCACCATGGGCCTCCTGGCTCTCGGCTTGGTTGGCCTGGCGGCCGGTGGGTACCGGCGCCGGAAGCAGAGCTGAGCAATAGTCCCACGGCCGATTGCAGGCCAGGGCGCTGGCGGGTCCTCCGAAAGGGGGACCCGTTTGCGTTTGGGGGTGGTTGGCGTGATTCTTGTAACTGGAGGGCGCCATGATCCGGATCCGTTCCCTGTTCCTTGCCGCCAGCTTGGTTGCGTCGAATGTCGCGGGCTTGGCCGCCCAGGATTCCACCGCCGCGCCGGTTGATCCCGGTCCGGCGCCGTTCGTCAAACCGCCGCCGGGCACCGTCCTCACCTATACCGGTGGGGTCACTCAGCGAGTCGATTCCGTCAACGGGATGCGGGTGGTCTTCAGCGATGGGCGCGGGCAGCCTGGCGCCACGGTGGGGCTGTTCGTCATCGACAATCCGCGGAACCCTCGAACCGTTGATACCCAGAAGCTCGAAGCCTTCTGGCCGCTCCGACTCGGTCGGGAGACGGTGGTGGAGCTCACCCGGGGGCAGGAGCGCTGGCAGGTAGCGCTTCGGGTGGTTGGGGCCGAAAAGGTCACGGTGCCGGCAGGGACCTACCTGACCTACGTCATCGAAGGGGCTCAGGCGCCCAAGCTGGTGAAGAATCCCCGCACCCCCACGACGGTCACCACCTGGTGGTATTCCCCCGAGTTGGGGGCGGTCGTCCGCTTTGCCACGACCACCAACGGCGGACCGTTGGCCGCCGGCGCGGTGCGCCGGCACGAATTGCTCACCATCCGGGGTCCGCGAGCCCCGGCGGACCGTTAGGCGAGCCCGAAAGGACGCGGCGAACATGGAAGACTACCGTCGGTTCCACGCGGGGCTTGGCCTCCTCTACCTGCTCGGCGGCCTGATCCTGGTCGAGCAGGCCAGTGAACTGATCCTGACCTTGACCCCGATCCACGCCGAGGCGGCCCCGTGGCGGTTCGGTGCGGTGGGCCTCACCCTGGGCCGCACCACGGCGTTCCTGTTTGCCGACACCTTGATCGGCGTGGCGGCGTTCACCCGGGGAGACTGGCGGTTCGTCAAAGTCTGGGGCTGGCTCCATCTCCTCCTCGGCGTCGCGGTGTTGGCGGTGCTGGCTGGGTTTGCGCTCGACGTCCTGACGGTTCGCCGGGCCGCGACTGGGGCCCAGCGGCGGAATGTCGAACTCACCAGCCTCCGGGCGGTGCTCGTCGGCGGCGCGGTAGCGATCCTGGCCCTCCGGGCCGGTCTGATCATGAGCCGGTTCGGCAAGCGTAAAACGACGGAGGCCGGCCCCCAGATGGTGTTCGACCCCGCCGCAGCCGCCGGGCGGGGCAATTGATGCTGTCCGACGCGAAGTCCGAAGGGGGGAAGCTGCTCCTCGGGGTGGCTCTGGTCGTCTTGATCGACCAGTTGTGTGGCCTTTCCTCGATGCTCGAGCGGTGGGACGGGGGCTCGCCCTCCGGTCTGATGGCCCTTGGGACGGTCTGGGGCGATCATCTCGCGTCCTTGGCTATCCTGGCGGTGGTGGCGGTGGCCGGCCTGGCTTTGACCGGCCGCCGCTTTGGCCCAACGGGGATCGGGATCCTCGCTTTCGGGGTTCTTTCGCTCCTGACGGTGGTCCCGATGCTCGAGGGATATGCCCGGATCCTCGAGAGCACCCCGATCCTGGACCTCGGCAGGTTCCAGCTGGGCCTGGGCCGTCAGATCGCGTCGAACGTCGTGTTCGGGGCCTTTCTCATCGTCCTCTGGGTCGGCGGTCGGCGGGCCCTGGCCGGTTCCCGCCAGTAGGTCCCCGAAAACCTCCCCGGCGGCCCTCGCCGCTGGGTTTCCAGTCCATTCTCTCCCCCCTTTCGGACCCAACGCCCGTCTCCCGCTGCCCCTGGAGTCCTGCCTGACGCCAGCACTGGCCGCACCCGGGCGTTGACTGGTCGCTGGTTCAGGACTATCATTTCGGGCTTCCCGGAAAGATCGCCGCAGCGTTCAGTTCTTTCTGGTGCCGGTCGCGTGGCTCGTTGGTGAGGGTCACCTCCGACTGGTTGAAGACAAAAAGTGGGCTGCCCCAAGGGCGCCCCCTCCCAACGTCGGTTGCGGTCGGTTACGAGACGTGGAGGCGGTGCGGAGCGATACCGCGGGACGGATGTCCCGGCCGGTCGCCCCGCTTTTGTGTTGGATCGGCACGATGACGGCGCTTGAGTGCGCCTGGCAAGGATCCCAGAAGGAACGTTATGGCCCGGAAGACTCCGCTCAGTCACTATCGCAACATCGGCATCATGGCCCACATCGATGCCGGCAAGACGACTACGACCGAGCGTATCCTCTATTACACCGGCAAGAACTACAAGAACTGTGAAGACCACGA
>CADEGB010000373.1:2379-4706 GCA_902826755.1 uncultured Gemmatimonadota bacterium | reverse complement strand
TTACGCTGAACCAAACCGTGGACGCGGGCCGGCGGCGGTGAGTGGATATTCCGGGGGTGCCGGCGTCGTCCGTCTATGGTTTGGCCGACAAGGACAACTTCTGGCAGATGGGCGATACCGGTCCGTGTGGTCCCTGCTCGGAGATCTACGTCGATCTCGAATGGCGGCCGGGCCAGCCGGCCCGGGTCTACTCTCAGGCCGACTTCGAGGAGATGGCGGAGTCGGGCCGGTTCCTCGAGATCTGGAACCTGGTGTTCATGCAGTTCGATCGTTCCGCCGATGGCACCCTGACGCCGTTGCCCAAGCCGTCGGTCGACACCGGTGCGGGGCTGGAGCGGATCGCGGCCGTGCTGCAGGGTGGCGACGACAACTTCCACACCGACCTGTTCACACCTCTTCTCGACCTGGCTGGCACGTTGGTCGGGAAGCCGTACCCCGGTTCCATGGAGGGCGTCGGCGCGTCGTATCGGGTCCTCGCGGACCATGCGCGAGCCGTGTCGTTCCTGCTGGCCGACGGCGTCTATCCCAGCAACGAGGGTCGGGGCTACGTGCTCCGCCGGATCCTCCGCCGCGCGGTTCGTCATGCCTGGCTGCTCGGTCGGAAGGAACCGACGTTGGCGCCGCTCACGGGGCTGGTCGTCGACCTGATGGGTGATGTCTATCCCGACCTCGTGCAGAAGCGCGCCATGATCGCCACCGTCACGGCGCAGGAGGAGAGCCGGTTCCTCGAAACCATCGAGGGCGGTCTCGGGCGGCTCGACGAGCTGTTCGCCACGGGCGGTCCGATCTCGGGCGAGGAGGCGTTCAAGCTCTACGACACCTTCGGGTTTCCGATCGACCTGACCGAGTTGATCGCGGCGGAACGAAAGGTGGCGGTGGACCTGGCCGGATTCGAGCGTGCGCTCGAACAGCAGCGGGAACGGTCCCGCTCGGCGCAGGCGGCGGCCGCCGGTCCTGGAAGCGGCGCGGCCGTCAACGACGACGAGGGTTGGGTCGAGGTCGGCGGCGGCGTGGCGACGTTCGTCGGTTATCAGCACACCAGCGCCGAAACCACGATCGCGGCGTTCCGTCGCGCCGGCGACCGGGTTGAACTGCTGCTGCGGGACAATCCGTTCTACGTCGAATCCGGTGGCCAGGTCAGCGACACCGGCACGGTGAGCGGCGCCGGATGGCGGGTCGACGTGGACCGGGCTCGCAAAGGCGCCCGGGGCACGGTTGTCAGCGGGGCGCTGACCGGCGCCTTCGAGCCGTCGGCGGTGGTGGCGCGGGTCGATGAGTCCCGTCGCCGCAATATCGAGCGGAATCACAGCGCCACCCACCTGGTCCACTGGGCCCTGCGCGACGTGCTCGGGACCCACGTGCGGCAGCAGGGTTCGCTGGTCGAGGCTGATCGGCTCCGGTTCGACTTCTCGCACGGTGGGCCGATCGGACCCGCGGAGGTCGATCGCATCGAGCGGATGGTGAACGAGTTGGTGTGGGGCAACGACCGGGTGACGATCGAGGAAATGGCCTATCCCGATGCCCTCAAGCTCGGCGCGATGGCCTTCTTTGCCGACAAGTATGGCGACCGGGTTCGGGTAGTCCGGATGGGCCCGTCGATCGAGCTGTGTGGTGGAACGCACGTGGCCAGTACTGGCGCGCTCGGTCTGTTCCGATTTGCCGGGCAGGGCGGGGTGGCCGCCGGGGTCCGCCGAATCGAGGCGGTGACCGGTCCTGGCGCCTATGGCGCGGTCGATCAACTCGAGGCCCGCATTGCCCAGGCGGCCGAGTTGCTCAAGGCTCAGCCGGACCAGATGGCCCGCAAGATCGAGCAGCTGCTGGCCGAGCGGGAAAAGCTCGAGGCCCGGCTGGCGGACGCGCTTCGCCGTGGGGGCTCCGGCGACGGCGGCGATCGGCAGACCGTGGAGGTGAACGGCGTGACGGTGACGGTGGGCACCACCATGCTCGAAGATCGCAACGAGGTGGCCCAGGAAGCCGATCGTTACCGGGACAAGGCCACCACGGGCGTGTTGGTGCTCTTTGCCGAGACCGGGAAGGGTGCCATTCACGTGGCGGTGACCGATGATCTGGTCCAGCGGGGCAAGAAGGCGGGCGATCTGGCCAACCGGGTGGCGGCGGTGAGCGGTGGCAAGGGAGGCGGGCGGCCGAATCTGGCCTCGGCCAGCGCGGGCGACGTGAGCCGGCTCGGGGCTGCCCGCGAGGCCGTTCCACGCCTCGTGGCGGAATGGTTGGCGTCGTGATGGAGCGCTGGCTCGAATCGCAGGTGGCTGGCGCGCCGGCTGATCTGGTCCGGCGGACCCTCGAGTTTGCCCGGGCCGAAGGGCCGG
>CADEGB010000373.1:0-2369 GCA_902826755.1 uncultured Gemmatimonadota bacterium | reverse complement strand
GCTGCTCAACGCAAAGAGGCGATTCGCCACTTTGCCGGCCGGCGCGCGCTCGACGCGGCCGTGGGGGCTTCGCCGGACCGGGGGGCGGCGCTCGATCTGCTCGCCGCGGACGCCCTCGTCACGTTGGCGTTGGCGGCGCAGGTGGAAACGGACCCGGCCGACCTCGAGACGTTCGCGGCCCGACTCCGAACCGGAGAGGATCCGGGGGCGTGATCGATCTCCACAGTCACCTGCTGCCCGGCGTGGACGATGGCTCCCGATCGGTGGATCAGTCGGTCGGGGTGCTGACCCGGATGCTGGCGGCGGGGGTGACGGAGGTGGTGCTCACGCCGCATCTCGACGCGAGTCGAGTGCTCGAGGGACCGCCGCCGGAGCACGACGAGGCGTTCGCGTCGCTGTCGCCGCGGATCCCGCGGGGCATGGTGGTCCACCGGGGCGCGGAGATCATGCTCGACCGGTCGTTGACGCCGCGGGTGGTGGCCACCCGGCGTGTGACGTTAGGCGGATCCCGGTACGTCCTGGTGGAGTTTACCCGGCTGGTCTCGAGTCGGGCCGCGACCAGCGCGTTGCAGCAGGTGGTGACGGCGGGTCTGGTGCCCTTGGTGGCGCACCCCGAACGGTACCAGGTGTGCTCCCCGGGCCAGGTCCGTCAGTGGCGCGACCTCGGCGCCGTGATCCAAGTGGACGCGAACACGCTGTTTGCCCCCTCGGGTCGGGGTGAACGGGCCCGGCAACTGGTGGCGGAGGGCTACGCCGACGTGCTGGCGGCCGACAATCATGGCGACTCCCGGAGTCTGGCGGAGCCGTTCCGCCGCCTGGTCGAGGCGGGCCACGACGACGTGGCCCGGGCGCTGATGGTCACCAATCCGACCGCGATTCTGGCCGATCGGGTCACCGAGCAGGTCAGACCGTGCGACATCAAGGTGCCCCTGCTGCAGCGGTTCAGGGGGTGGCTCGGAGACTTGCGGGAATGACCGATCGGATTCGCGGTGGACTCGAGGAACTGGCCGACACGGCGGCGGCCCTTCGTGGGCAGGCCGACCGGATCGAGGCGATCGGTCGGCGGTACATCACCACGCTGCGGGGTGGGGGCACCCTCTTCTTTGCCGGGAACGGCGGGAGCGCGGCCCACGCGCAGCACGTGGCCACCGAGTACGTGGTCCGGTTTTCGCGGGCTCGGCGGCCGTTCCGGGCCCTGGCCTTGACGACCGATTCGTCACTGCTGACGGCGGCGGGGAACGACCTCGGTTTTGATCGGGTCTTTGCGCGGCAGATCGAGGCGCTGGCGCGGCCCGGCGATTTGCTGGTGCTCCACAGCACCAGCGGCGCGAGCCGCAACCTGATCGCGGCGGTCGAGGCGGCTCGCCGGATCGGTACCGGGGTGGTGGCCTTGCTCGGACGGGATGGCGGGCCCCTGGCCCCACTGGTGGATCTGGCGGTGGTGGTCCCCTCGGACCAGACCAGCCGGATTCAGGAACTGCACCTGGCGATCGAGCATCTGCTGGTCGACATGGTGGAACGGGAGTTGGCGTAGCATGATCGATCTGAAAGGGAAGGCGATCCTCGTCACGGGTGGGTCCCGCGGGATCGGCCGGGCGACGGCGCTGATGGCGGCGCGGGCGGGGGCGGATGTCGGGATCACCTATCATCACCGGGTCGGCGACGCCGAGGCGGTGGCAAAGGAAGTCCGGTCGCTGGGGCGGCGCGCGTTCGTGGGAGGCGGCGACCTTGGCGATCCGGCGGTGGTCGACCGGGTGTTTCGGGAACTCAAGGCGGCGTTCGGTGGTCTCGACGGATTCGTCGCCAACGCCGCGGTCTGGCCCGCGGAGGACGTTCCCCTCGGGCGCATGACGGATGGGCGGTGGCGGTCGACGATGAGCCAGAACCTCGACTCGGTGTTCCTCACCACCCGGGCGGCGCTGGGCCAGCTGCGGCCGGGTGGGTCGGTGGTGCTGGTGTCGAGCACGGCGGGGCAGCGGGGGGAAGCCTTCCACGCCGACTACGCGGCCACCAAGGGCGCCCTGATCTCGCTCACCAAGTCACTCTGCGTCGAGTACGCGCCGGCGCTCCGGATCAACTGCGTGGCGCCGGGGTGGGTCGACACCGAGATGAGCGCCACGGCCTACGTCGACGGGGGCCGTGACCGGATTGCCGCCGGGATTCCGATGAAGCGGATCCCCACCGCCGAGGACATCGGCGCGCCGATCCTCTTCCTGCTGTCGGACCTGGCCCGGAGCATCACGGGCGAAGTGCTGAACGTCAACGGCGGCAGCGTGCTCTGCGGATGAGCCCGGGAGGCGCGCGGACGTGAACCTGCCCGAGCGCCTCACGCTCCCGCCCGAGGTCGTCGATATCGCGACCACGCTGGA
>CADEGB010000372.1 GCA_902826755.1 uncultured Gemmatimonadota bacterium | reverse complement strand
GGCTCCACCGGCCATGGCCGGTTTTTTGGCCGACTCGGCCGCCAACCTCTGGGTGCTCATCGCGGAGACGCGACTGCCGTTCCAGCCACCGGTGGTCATTAGGTCGGACGGGCGGCGGGAAATCGATCTGGATCTCTGGCTCTCGCGGCGCGACACCCGGATCGAGGTCATCGACTCGCGGCGGGGGACGGTACTGGCCGAGGGCAGGCACCGAGGCCTCATCTGGCCCACGGGGACGTTTCCGCTGGTCTACTCCGTTCGGGACCCGCTCAACGACCCGGTGGTCGTCGTGCGGAGGCTGGTCCTGGCCACGGGCGGCGGCCGTCGGTAACGTATTCCCGGAGTGGCTGCCGGCGTGGGCGAGCGCGGCGACTGGTGCCGTGGACAATTGACGTGTCTCTCCTCTCCGAGGTGACGATGGCTTGGCGCGGAGTGCCGGTCACGTTCGCGATCGGGTACGGGATGTCGGCGGCCCCCTGCGTCGCTCAGAGCGTGAGGGATCTGGAACTGGGCGCGCCGGCCCTCATTGTCGAGAACCTCGACGGGCGCCCGATCGGTGCCATCGGGGATGTCCGAATCCTGAGCGATCGGACGGTGCTGGTGTCGGACCGAACCGACAATCGGCTGGTTCGGATCGGACTCGATGGAACGACGATCGCTAGGATCGGCCGCATCGGCGGCGGTCCGGGCGAATACCGGCAGGTCTTCAGCGTTACGACCACTCCTGACGACACCGTATACGTCTTCGACCCGTCTCAGGGCCACGTCGTGTTTGGACCATCAGGTCGCTTTGTTCGCGTACGACCGGTCCACGGCCCCGGTCCGCGGCCGCCGTTCCCGGTGGGTTGGATGGCCAACGGGCTCGGCCTCGCGTTCGATGAGATTCCAGGCCCGTTTCGGGATGGCCAGTGGACAGACTCGGCCCGGGTCCTCCTCGTTGGACCAGACCTGCAGCGGGTCGCCACGCTCGGCGTCGAGCCACTTGTCCTCCGTCGCCGGGAGCGGGGAGAGCCCGGCCCGGTACCCTTTGCCCCCCGACTCCTGGGGCTCGCCATCCGGGGTCACTACTGCTTCGGGTTTTCCGCTCATCTCGAGCTTCGGTGCGGCAAGGTCGGCTCGAATGCGCTGACCGTCGTGGTCGACGACCGCCGTGCGGGACCCGTGACCTCCCGGCTGATGGTCGAATACCGACGCCGAACCCTCGCCCCTCCGGGCGAACCGCTCGCTGCCGTCCCCCCGGCCCTTCGTGGTCAGCGGGTCGATTTGGTTGCCACGCTTCGATTTCCCGACAGCCTTCCGGTCATGGGTGCCCTGCTTGGCGATTCGGAGTCTGGGGAAATCTGGGTGCGTGACTACGTGCCCGAAGATGAACTTCCTGGCGCGGATCTCGATCAGCACCTGGTGGAGGAGCGGTGGACCGTCTTCAAGCTTCCGACGAAGCGCCTCGGCCGGTATCGATTGCCACGGGGCTTCCGCCTCAAGGACGTACGCGGGCACCTGGTTGCCGGCATTGCCCACGACGAGGACGGAGTGCAGCGCCTTGTCGTCTACCGCCTGCCGAGCGACGGTCGATGAGGCCCTGGACTCTTGCCGCCTCCGTGATGGTAGCGGCCCTCAGCCTTCAACTCGTCCGTCGTGCTGAGGCCCAACCAGCCCGGACTCGGAGTTGCGAGCGCCTGGTCGCTGGCGACGGCCTTCAATTGGGCGACGCGGATCTGGACCGGTTGGTGGAGTGCGGTCCAAACGGAGGCGCTCTCTTGGGACGGATGATCAGACGGGCCGCGACGATCGCCGACCCGGGCGAGCTGGGACCTTTGGCCAAGGCCGCGCTCCTCGTCACCGACAGCGCCGTGCTCCGTTCGGCGCTTGTGCTCGCGGGCGACTCGGCCGCGACCCCAGCGGCCCGGGTGTTCAGCCTGTTCGTTGCCCTGACGCAGATCGAGCCTCGAGCCGACTTCGCCGAGGGCGTCGGGTTTGGCGCCGTTCTGTCTGAGGATCGGGAAGCTCGCTGCGGCCTCGCGCCGAATCGCCGCCGGGTCCCGCCTCGCGTCCTCACCCGACTTCCGCCTGCCGCCCCTTGGCTCGTTGCGCAGGCCGCCGCCGCGATTGCGCGATCGTCCGCCGAGCCATCCGTCCGGCTCTTTGCCGCCTGCGTTCACCATTCCGTCGACGAGGTTGCGGCGGCGCCTCCTGTCAGCGTGGCCGGGCTGGTGCGCGATTCCGCGGGTCGCCCGATCGCGGGGGCCGAGGTCCTCGCCCTCGGCAGCGGGATGCTGGCGAAGGCAAACACCGCCGGCGAATTCCGGCTCGAGAACCTAGTGGCGGGGCCGGAGCTTCTCGTCGCTCGCGCGATCGGCTTCCGGCCGGAGCGTTTTCCCGTCACGATCGCGGTGGACGATCCACTGTTCGTGGCGGTGGTCCTCGAGGTGGCGCCACCTCAGCTCGAGGAGCTGCGAGTCACGGCCCATGGCCGAGACTATCGCGGCCGGCTCGCGCAGTTTGCTCGACGCATGCTCAGCTCTCCCGCCCCTCGCTCGTCCTTCATTGGTCCGGAGGAGATCGAAGCGTGGGGGCACTTTGATTTTGGGAACGTCTTCCGTCGTGCCGGCCTTCGAGTCAGCGGCAACGAGATCGCCTGTCCGAACGGGGCGTCGCTCGGGTCCCGGGGAATCGCGATGTACGTCTATCTGGATGACGCGTTGATCAGTGCAGCTCCGGGCTTCGATCTTGCGGCGCTTCCGGTCCAATGGATCGCCGCCATCGAAGTCTATCGGCGGGTCATCGAGGCTCCGATCCAGCACCAGTCGATTGGCGCGGGTTGCGTCGTCCTCTTCACCACGAGATGACGACCCGATCGCTCGTCGTGATCTTGGTCGCGGCGATTGGATCGACCTGCGCTGATCCGCCTCCCGACGCTCGGACCACCGTTCCCGTGGTCCGCAACTTCGGCTCCGGCGAACGGTCCGACCTCGTCGCCGACCCGCTATCCGCTCCCGCCCTCGCCGAGATCGCACCCGCGGCGGTGGCGCGGCGGGCGCCCTGTCCTCCCTGCATCCTCGACCTTCAGCCACCAGTCGCCGTCCTGGGTCGGGGCGTACTGGGGTTCGAAGCCCGTCCGTCGGACATCGAGGAGGACGGCCGGGGACGCTTCGTGGTGCTGTCGCCTCGCGAGGGCCGCATGCCCATCGTGGTCGACTCGTCTGGCCGACCGGTGGCGACCATCGGGCGGGTCGGATCCGGCCCGGGTGAGTTCCGTCGCGCCCACTGGGCCGCGGTCAGCGGAGACACGACGTTCATCGTCGATCGGGGCAACCTCCGGATCACCGTCGTGGGGCCTGACTTCCGTTTCGTGCGGCAGGGAAACGGGCCCCTTCACACCCTGGACATCGGCACCGCCAGCGGCCGGCTCCTGCTCAACGCGCCGATTCCCGGCGAGTCCGCGGAGGGCCGCGCGTTGCATTGGTTCGACCGGGGCCTTCGCCGAGTCGCCAGCTTCGACTCAGCGGGGCCCGCCGGCCAGACCAATCAGTGGGAGCCGTTCCGACGGCGGTTCGCCATGGATCGTGCCGGACGGGTCATCTCGGTTTCGCTGGCTGGGGGGTACCGGATCACGACGTGGTCGCCCGAGGGCCGACTCATTGACCGCCTCGAACGGGCCGTCGATTGGGCCTCGAACAAGCCGCCGCTCTCGTCAGACGGCGTTCCCGCGCCGGCGCCGTGGCTGCAAGCCGCCCACCTGGATTCCCTGGGTCGGTTGTGGATTCTCGCGTGGATCGCCGATCGAAACTGGCGGTCGGGAATCGAGGTTCGGCGGGTGGCTGGGGAAGGCGGGTGGGAATTTCGCTCCATCGATCCGCCGAGATTCCAGGACACGGTCGTCGAGGTCTTCGACCTGCCGCTGAAGCGGGTGCTGGCGACGAGGGGTCTCGACCAGGCCTGCCGCGGCTTCACCCGTTCGGGCGACCTCTACTGCGAGGAGCAGAACGAAGACGGCACGTTTCGAATCGAGATCCGGCCGATTCGCCTCCGCTGATGATCCCTCCACCCGACCGGCTGGGCCCGTCCCTGCGCCAATCACGCCCCCTGGTAGCCATTTTGGCTACCCCTGGAGGGAACTGTCGCCACGAATCGTCACCGGCAACCCACGCCACTTCGTTCCCCGGCGTGGCGAGTTGCCGGTGACGCTGCTCTCGCCGATGGCGTTCATGATCGGCTGCGGGCCTGAGTCTCTACCCCCCGTTCGAGGGGTGGCGCACCAGTCGCCAAAACCCGATCTTGCCGAGATGAGCCGGTGGCATCGCTTTCCAGTCGCCTTCGTTGCGGCGGCTCTCATCGGGACCGTTGCGGGCGGCCTCACCGGTTGCGGGTCGAGCGATGGGCGGTCTGGACAACCAGAATCCTCCAGTCAATCCCCAAAGGAGATCGATCTTCGGGCCAAGCCTCCGCAGGAAGTACGGGACCGTGACGGGCAGGAACCGGGATTCGCCAGCGTTTGGCACGCGGTCTTCGCTGGTGGGAACCTGCATGTGCTGGACGCGCGAATCCCGTCCGTCACCTCGTTTGATCGCCGCGGGGTACTGATCGGAACCGTCGGGCGGGCGGGTTCCGGTCCCGGCGAATACCGGTTCCCGGTGGCGCTCGCGGCCGTTGCCGTCGCCGTGGCGGGCTGGGATCCCGCCCTCCGCCTATCCGCCTGGGTCCCGCCGCCTTGGTGCGCTCGCTCTC
>CADEGB010000371.1 GCA_902826755.1 uncultured Gemmatimonadota bacterium | reverse complement strand
ACCGCCAGGTAGACCCCTGGCGCCGCCCGCCGGAACTCGAAGGCCTTGCCCCGGTATTCGGCGCCGGGAGGCCGCCGATCGCCGGTCTGGGACAGGGCCGGGGTGGCCAGAATGGTCGTGAGCAGCAACGTGGCGAAAAGCCGGGTCATGACACCCTCCCGAAGGTCAACACTACTCGACGAAGGACGCCGGTTCGACCCGGGCCCGCAGCGCCCGGACGGCGGTGGCCGGGGTGGTGAGGACCGGCACCCCGACCGCCGCCGCCACCCGCGCGGCCGCGCGGGCCATGCTGAACTGGGCCAGCGCCACCACCGCGCATCCTTCCTCGTCCACCAGCAACCGGGCGGCGGCGACGACGAGATCGTCGTGTCGATCGGCGTCGCCCGCGCGGAGGGCCTCGAGCCCCCCGGCCGCCAGCGCGGTCCGGAGCGGCACGGTGGCCGGGAACTCCGGCACCATCGAGGCGAGCGTGGGGCCGAACGTGGCGACCAACCCAACCGGTGCGCCAGCCGCCGCGGCCTCCGCGATCATGGCCTCGTTCGGCTTCAGCACTGGCACGGCCGGAAACCGCCGAGCGGCTTCCTCGACGCACGGACCGAAGGCGGAACAGGTGAACAGGATCCCGGCCGCCCCGGCCCCGACCGCGTAGTCGGTCAGCGCGACGAACCGCGCCGTCATGGCCGCGTCGAGACCGGCCGGCGAACGAGCCAGGTCGGCGGAGAGTGAGTCGTCGAGCAGGTTCAGGCGATCCGCCTCGGGCCAGGCGCGGGCCATCGCCTCGTTGATCGGCGCGACCGACTCGACCAGAGCGTGAATCAGGGCAACCCGCGGCATCTGCCTAACGACCGCCCCGCCGGATCGGCTGGCCAGCCAGAACCCCCGTCACCTTCCCGTCGCGGAGCGCGAACTTGCCGTTGACCAGGACGTGGACGGTACCCTCCGAATACTGCCGCGGCTGGTCGTAGCTGGCTTTCTCCTGGATCCGGGACTCGTCGAAGACCGCGAGATCCGCGTAGAAACCCGGTTTGATCAAGCCACGATTCGGAATCCCGTAGAAGGAGGCCGGGAGCGAGGTCATCCCACGGATGGCGGCGGGCATGGTGATGAGTTTCTCGTCGCGGACCAACTGGGTGAACTTGCGGGTAAACCCGCCATAGGTCCGGGGGTGGGTGTAGGTGGTGTCCGTGGCCGGGGTGTATCCGTCGGTCGTGGTCATGACCCAGTCCTTCCGGGCCAGGGTCCGGACGTTCTCGATGCTGTAGATGTCGAGGTTCATGTCCATGAGCCGGGTGCCGTGGGTCATGATCAGGAGCCGGCGGATCGCCTCGGTCGGGCTCACCCCCCATTGCGCCCCGATGTCGGCCAGCGACCGTTTGGTGAACTCTTTGGGCCCTTCGGTGATCAGAATCTTGGTGGGGCCGCCCCGGTTGGCCAGGATCTCGGCGATCTCGGGCTCCATCCGGGCCCACGACACCGGGTCCTTGAGCCGCGCCAGCAACGAGTCCGGCCCGCCGGCCGGCGCCCACCGCGGCATCAGGTGGCCGTCGACGCTCGACTCCGAGGCAGTATAGACGATCTGGGCCGCCATGATGTTGACGCCCCGGCCGCGGGCAGCCTCGATCCGGCGGATTGCCTCCGGCATGTCGGGATGGGCCTTGAGCCCGAGCGAGTTGAAGTGGCTGAAGACCAGCGAGGTTCCACCCTCTTCGGCGATCCGGATGGCCTCGGTGACCGAGTTGAGGAAACCGATTCCCTTATAGGAAACCCCCATGTCGCGGTCGTGGGTGTCGTAGATGCCGCCGGAAGCCGCCGCCACCCGGTTGAGCGCGATCACTTCCTCGGTGGTCGAGTAGTACCCGGGATTGTACGCGAGCCCGGTGGAGAAGCCCAACGCTCCCTCGTCCATTCCCTTCTTGACGTAGCGCTTCATCGCCTCGATTTCCTCGGGTCGGGCCGGCCGGGCAAAGTCGGTGCCCATCACCTTGGTTCGGGCTGGTCCGTGACCGACGAACCGAGCGGCGTTGAGGGCAATGCCCTGCCGCCGATACCGGGCCAACATCGCGGCAACTTCGTTGTTGCCGAACCCGTCGACGCCGAGGATGACGGTGGTGACCCCCTGGGTGAGGAACGGCTTGCCCCATCTCCCCGGGACCCGGCCCACTTCCTCGTGCGAATGCACGTCCCACAGGCCCGGGGTCACCAGGAGTCCTTTGACCGACACGGTGTCCCGGGCCCGAACCCGAGCGCTGGCGGCATGGCCCAGGAAACTGATCCGATCGGCCGTGATCCCGATATCGGCCCAGACCCAGTCGCCGCCGGCCCCGTCGAGCACCCGGCCGCCGAGGAGCAGGAGATCCACCCGCGGGGGCGGCCCGGCCTGGGCGGCCAGGCCGGTGACAAGGAGGAACGACCATCCAAGCACCGCGCGAGTCACCGGACCGGTCTTCATCGAATTCACTCCATGGCGGGCCAGGCCCGGCGTCAACGAGGACTCATCGTGCTGCAACGAGGCATTCCAGCGACCTCGCCTCGATCCTGACTTTCGGTGGAGCATGGGTTCGGGTTCCCGAGATGGGGGCGCCTGGATGATACGCCCGGCGGCTAGCTTGGTACCAAGCGGAGGGGCCGCCGAACTCCCCGCTCCTGACGCCGGCCCGATTCACTGTCCACGGATGGGACGCCGATCCCCAGGGCATCGACCTCGGGGGTTCCGAGATCCTCCTCACCTCGCTCGGCATGGCGCGGTTCGGCCTGCTCTACCTGGGCGGCGGGGTGATCGACGGCACTCGCCTCCTCACCCCGGAATGGATCGAGGCGTCGTGGGCCAGGCAGGTCGAGGTCAAGACGCCGATCTACCAGACGATGATCCCGGGCCTCGACGGCTACGGCTATCTCTGGTGGCGCCGGACCGTGGGGGGAGTGCCCTGGTACTGCGCCCTGGGGTACGGGGGCCAGTTCGTCCTGGTGGCGCCAAGCCTCCAGATGGTGGTGGCGGGCGGTTCGAGCCTCGACGCCCGAAACCCCGGCATGGTGCCCCAGTTCGCCGGCATCTTCGGCATCGTCGACCGGTTGCTCCAGCCAGCCGCCCGCTAGGCAAATCACCCCCTAGTGAATCTATGCCTTGCGGATATAGCCACACTGGCTATATTCCGCGGTATGGCACCCACGCCCGAGTCGTTGCTCCCGCTCCCGCCGGTCACGTTCCATATCCTGGCCGCGCTCGCCACCGGCGATCGGCACGGCTACGGCATCATGCAGGAGGTGGCCGCCCGGAGCGACGGCAAGCTCCGGCTCGGCGCCGGGACCCTCTACCGCTCGATTCAGCGGATGCTCGAGCAGGGGCTCGTGGTCGAGACGAACGCCCGCCCGCCGGCCCGTGACGACGACGAGCGCCGCCGCTACTACCGGCTCACGCCGCTGGGTGTCGCCACGGCACGGCTCGAGGCCAAGCGCCTCGCCGACATGATTCGACTGGCCCGGGCCACCGGGCTCGTACCGCGGAAGGTCTGATGCGACTCCTTCGGTGGCTGCTGTCCCTGTTCCCGGCGGGGTTCCGTCAGGATTTTGCCACGGACATCGAGGCGGATTTCCGCCGCCAACGCCACGAGGCGAGCGGCTTGGGCCTCGCGGTACTCTGGGCCGGGACGATCGCGGATCTCCTCCGACATGCCTTCCTGGCCCACTGGGACATCCTTCGCCAGGACCTCCGATTCATCGCCCGCTCGCTGGTCCGCCGGCCCGGGTATGGCGTCACCGCCGTGATGGTGACGGCCATCGGGGTCGGCGCCAACGCCGCCGCCTTTTCAGTCGCCGACTACGTCCTGGTCCGGCCGCTGCCGTTTGCCGGGGCCGACCGGCTCGTGAAGCTCTGGCAGCACCCGCCCGGCTACAGCGAGATGGAACTGTCGCCGGCCAACTACCGCGACTGGAAGACGGCCAGCTCGTCGTTCGAGGCCATGGGTGCGTTCACCAACGCCGCCGCCAATCTGACCGGGCTCGAACGGCCCGAACGACTTCAGACCACACTGGTCGGGCCGGAGTTGTTGCCCCTGTTGGGAGCCCGTCTCCTGCTCGGCCGCCCCTTCGCGCCGGATGACGCCGAGCCCGGAGCGCCCCGCACGATGGTCGTGAGCGAGCGATTCTGGCGCGACCGTCTCGGCGCCGCTCCCGGGGTGGTCGGGTCGAGCCTGAACCTCGACGGCCTGCCGCACCAGGTCATCGGGGTGCTTCCCCGGCAGTTCACCTTTCCGGATCGCCGGACGGACGTCTGGGTCCCCCTGACGCTCACCGAGGCCAGCTTCGCCGATCGAGCCGACAACTATCTCGAGGTCCTGGCTCGACTTCGGGACGGCGTCACCGTCGAGCAGGCACGGGCCGACCTCGCGATCATCGCCGACCGGCTGGCCCGAGAATACCCGGCGGCCAACGAACGGACGGGCGCCACGGTGCAGTGGCTCCGGGACAGCTTTTCCCAGCGCTCCCGGGTCCTTCTCCTGGCCCTGGTCGGGGCGTCGCTCTGTATTCTCCTGATTGCCTGCGCCAACCTCGGGAACTTGTTCCTGGCTCGGGCCCTGGCCCGGGAAAACGAGCTGGTCGTGCGCGCGGCGCTCGGTGCCGGCCGGGAGCGGCTGATCCGTCAGGCCGTCACCGAATGCCTCGTCATCGTCGGCGTGGGGGGACTCGTCGGGCTCGCGATCGCGGCCGGAGCGGTTCCTCTGCTGGCCCGGCTGGTCCCGGAA
>CADEGB010000370.1:1462-4757 GCA_902826755.1 uncultured Gemmatimonadota bacterium | reverse complement strand
CTTCGAGCAACAGCGTGCCGCGACTGGCCGAGCGCCAGACGCTCTGCGGGTCGGCGGGGCTGACCCCGGCTTCGCCCTCGGTTCCGAAGAAATCGGGGGTCGCGTTGCAGTCGATGGCGACGAAGGCCCCGTCTCCTCGGCGGCTGAAGCGATGCATCGCGCGGGCCAGCAGAGCCTTGCCGGTGCCCCGCTCGCCGGTGATCAGCACCCCTTGGTCCGACGCGGCGGCCCGCGCGGCGATCTCCAGGATCGAACGCATCCGGGAATCCTCGGCCACGACCATCGGTTCGAGTCCCTTGGAACCGATGGTGGCGCGGAGGGTGGCGACTTCGTGCCGGAGGCGCTCGCGATCCTCGGTCTGCCGGAGGGCCATCAGCACTTCTTCGGGCAGCGCGGGCTTGCGGAGGAATCCGTCGGCACCTTCCCGGAGCGCGGCGCTTGCCTGGGGCGATTCGTTCGGGCCGCCGCAGACCAGCACCACGCCGGTGCCGCCGCCGGCCCGATAGCGCCGCAGGAAGGTGAGCCCCGCTTCGTTGGGGAAGGCCAGATCGCAGACGATCGTCCGGATCCCGCAGGCCTGCGCTTCGAGGAGCGCGGCTTCGGGATCCCGGCGCGCGATCACTTCGTACCCGACATCCTCGAGGTACGGGGCGACCGAGTGCTTGAGCGACTCGTCAGCATCCAGCAGGAGAACTCGCATGCCCGTGTCTTTCTCGACGGCCAAGGCCGCTAGGCGTGAGCCAGCGGCCGAAAGGGGACCTCGTTCCGGGCGCGGAACCGGTCAGGAGCAGATGATCTGTCCATCGATCGTGCTCGCCGCACCGGCGCCGACCTGGACCGTGCATTGGTCCAGCGCCGAGGTGATCGTGTTATTCGTGATCGTGGCCGTATACCCGGTGGCCGTCGGCGCGATGCCCGCCGTGTTGCCGCCCGAGAACGTGTAGTTCGTCGCGGACTGGAGCTGCGCCAGCGTGGCGTAGGTTCCAAAGTCCGCCCAGTAGGCCTCCTGGGCCGTCATGACGTTCCGGATGTCGCTCCGGATCGAAGCCAGCTTCGACTTGTCCTTCGTCGCCGCGAACTTCGGAATCGCGATGGTCGCCAGAATCCCGATGATCACCACGACGATCAGGAGCTCGATCAGGGTGAAACCGGCCTTACTGGTTCGCATGTGGTCGTCCTCCTTTCCGTCGCAGATGGTCAAGCGTCGATCAGGTTGTGGATCGGGGGGCTTAGGTTCCGGAAACCGGAACCACCACCCCCCGCAATCCTCAGGTCAACTCACGAGCAGACGATGACGCCGTCGAGGGTCGAGGCAGCGCCGGCGCCAACCTGCACGGTGCACTGGTCGATCGTCGAGGTGATCGTGCTGTTGGTGATGGTGGCCGTGAAGCCGCTGGCAGCCGCCGCGGTGGCCGCGGTGTTGCCGCTCGAGAGCGAGAAGTTGCTCGCGGTCTGGAGCTGGGCGTAGGTGCCGTAGGTCGCGTAGTCAGAGAAGTACGCTTCCTGGGCGGTCATCAGGTTCCGGACGTCGGTCTTGACCGAGGCCAGCTTGGCCTTGTCCTTGGTGGCCGCGAACTTCGGAATCGCGATGGCGGCCAGAATGCCGATGATGACGACCACGATCAACAGCTCGATGAGGGTGAAGCCCTTACGATTCAACATTTGTCCCGCCTCCGAGTAGGGTTTTAACGCCTTGGTGAACCAGCGGTGTCGCTCGTCCGACAAGGTGAAGAGCAACGTTGGTGCCACCCTAATCCAATTCACGTAACACTATACGTTTTAACGCGTTAGGAGATAGTTGCACGGTCGGCTGCAACCCCGGACGGGACCGATCGCCTTGGAGATTGCAAGCGAATGGAACGGGCCGGCCTCCAAAGACCCGGTTCCGCCCCATGCCCACGCCACCCCGGAAACGCCGAACGGCGACCCCCCACTCGGGAGGTCGCCGTCGCGAGAAGCGGAAACTCGGCTGGTGCTTACGAGCAGGAAATGACCCCGTCGAGCGTCGAGGCGGCCCCAGCGCCCACCTGGACCTCGCACTGATCAATCGTCGAGGTAATGGTGCTGTTGGTCACCGTGGCGGTGAACCCGCTGGCCGCAGCGGCCACGGCGGCGGTGTTGCCGCTCGAGAGCGAGAAATTGCTGGCGGTCTGCAGCTGCGCGTAGGTCCCGTAGGTGGCGTAATCGGAGAAGTACGCCTCCTGCGCGGTCATCAGGTTTCGGACGTCGGTCTTGACCGAGGCCAGCTTGGCCTTGTCCTTCGTGGCCGCGAACTTCGGGATGGCGATGGCGGCAAGAATGCCGATGATGACGACCACGATCAACAGCTCGATCAACGTGAAGCCCTTCCGGTTCAGCATCCTTCCCTCCCATCGGTTTGCGGGTGAATTGGCACGACGGAGCCCTTCGATCAGAATTATTTTGCAATGATTTTGCCACGCCGGCCAACCGGCTGTCAACCGCTTGGGGACCATAAACTTACGGGCGTTGGCCGAAGCCGCCCGAGGGGCTTCCGCCCCAGGGGGAAAGCGAAACGGCGGCCCCTGACCGGGACCGCCGTTTTTCCGGGACGAATCCCGGGCCCGCTGTTACGAACAGACGATGACGCCGTCGAGCGTCGACGCCGCGCCAGCCCCGACCTGCACGGTGCACTGGTCGATCGTCGAGGTGATGGTGCTATTGGTGATGGTCGCGGTAAACCCGCTCGCCGCGCCGCTCGCCGCCGCGGTGTTGCCGCTGGACAGCGAGAAGTTGCTGGCCGTCTGGAGCTGGGCCAGGGTCCCGTAGGTGGCGTAGTCCGAGAAGTACGCCTCCTGCGCGGTCATCAGGTTCCGAACGTCGGTCTTGACCGAGGCCAGTTTGGCCTTGTCCTTCGTGGCCGCGAACTTCGGGATCGCGATGGCGGCCAGAATGCCGATAATGACGACCACGATCAACAGCTCGATCAACGTGAAGCCCTTCCGATTCAACATTACTGCCCCCAGACTTAGTTCCGCCGCTGTGGTGGTCGACCTGCTCATGGGTCAAATCCCAGCGCACGGATGAAGCCACGATTGGCGTCCCCCCGGTAAGGTGATAGTCACGAGTCGGTTAGCTCGGTCCCAACCGCCCGGCTGTGCACCGGACGCCACACCCAGAGCCGGGGGGTTCTGCGAAAGCCCCCCAAGGACCCCGGACCTGATGACCCGTGCCAACCTGGTCGCCGCCGCGAGCCTGGTCGCCCTGTGCCTCGCCTCGACGGTGACAGGAGTGGGCAACAAATTGGCGCAGGACGACATGCAGGTGATCGAGCGAA
>CADEGB010000370.1:0-1452 GCA_902826755.1 uncultured Gemmatimonadota bacterium | reverse complement strand
GAGTCGGTTAGCTCGGTCTCAACCGGCGGGGTGTGCCCCGGACGCCACACTCGCAACCGGGGGGTTCTGCGAAAGCCCCCCAGGACCCCGGACCTGATGACCCGTGCCACGCTGGTCGCCGCTTCGAGTCTCGTCGCCCTGTGCCTCGCCTCGACGGTGACCGGGCTGGGCAACAAATTCGCCCAGGACGACATGCCGGTGATCGAGCGAAATCCGGTCGTGCACACCCTGAGCGAACCGCTCACGTTCTTCACCCAATCGTACTGGCCGAAGCCGTTTCCGCCCGCGCTCTATCGGCCGCTGGCCACCACCGCCTTCGCGGTCCAATGGGTTGCTGGTGGCGGCTCCCCGGTCGTTTACCGGATCACCAGCATCGCCATGTACGCGGCGGCCGGCCTGGCGCTCTATTACCTGGCCGGTCTCCTGCTCCCGCCCCTGCTCGCCTGGCTGGTCGCCGCGCTGTTCATGGTCCATCCGGTCCACGTCGAGGCGGTGGCCGTGGCCGTCAATCAATCGGAGGTGATGGTCGGGCTGCTGGCCTGTCTGACCGTGATCCTCTACCTCCGGATCCGGCGCCGCCACGAGTTCCGCGCCGTCGACGGCGCGGTGTTGTTCGGGCTCTACCTCGCGGCCACGCTCTTCAAGGAGAGCGGGCTGATGCTGCTCGGCCTGATCGTCGCGGCCGAATTGACCGTGGTGGCGAGCGATCGACCCACCCGACAGCGGATCGCCGAAATCCGACCTCTGATTCTCGTCATGCTCCTCGGCGCCGCGAGCTTCTTCGCGATCCGGACCATGGCCCTGGAGGGCGACGCCGTCGGCACCTTCACCGCCGAGGCGCTCGATGGCCTCACCATGGGCGGCCGCGCCCTGACCATGCTCACGGTGGTGCCGCATTGGTTCCGGCTCCTCCTCTGGCCCGCCGAACTCCAGGCCGACTATTCCCCCCGGGAAATCGAGACGTCCACGCAATGGGGCGGGGCCCAAACCCAGGGCGCCCTGTTGGTGGCGCTGGCGGTGATGGTGATGATCGCCGCCTGGAAACGACGGCCGGTGGTGTCGTTCGGTATTCTCTGGACCGCCATCGGGATCTTCCCGGTGAGCAACGTGCTGGTGCCGACCGGGATCGTCCTGGCCGAGCGGACCCTCTTCCTGCCCAGCATCGGGATGATGATCGCGATCGGCGGGCTGGCGGTGCCGGTGGTCGAGTGGCTCCGGGCCCGGCCCCGCGCCCTGCACGGCGTGGCCGCGGCCGCGGTCGTGGCCCTGCTCGCCATGGGCGTCTCCCGGAGCGCCAGCCGCCAGCGGGTCTGGCGGAGTGAGTTCGAGCTCTGGCGTCAGACCACCATCGACGCGCCGTTCTCGTACCGGGCGGACCACGCCCTGGCCCACGTCCTCTTTCAAGCTGGCGCCCGGGCCCAGGCCGAGACCGAGTACAAGAAGACGATCGAC
>CADEGB010000369.1 GCA_902826755.1 uncultured Gemmatimonadota bacterium | reverse complement strand
AACGGCGCAACCTGGATCAACGACATCCTCGGTCGCCGGTTCCTGGCGGTCGACGCCGACGGCAAAATCGGGAAGACGATCCAGCTTCCGAACGCGTCCGGCGGTGGCATCGTGGCCATCGGGGGGTTGGGCAGCAACGGCGACGGCAAGGGCCACTACTACTTCGCGGCCCCGCCATTCAACCCCGCCGCCCCGGGTGGGGAGTCGCCGGATTCGCTCGCGATCCTCCGCTGGGACGGGACCAAGACCACGTTCGACACCGTCGCGTGGATCGCCGGGCCTAAGGCCAACGTCTCGAGCTCCGGAAGCGGCGGCTCCCAGCGGGTGAGCATTCGGATCGGCACCGGCAAGGTGTTCGCCCCGGAAGATGCCTGGGGCGTGGCCGCCGACGGCGCGATTGCCCGGGTCACTCCCAATCCGTACCGGGTGGTCTGGTATCGCCCGGCCACCAAGGGCGCCGCCGGCCCAACCCAAGCCTACACCCCGCTCAAGGTCACCGAAGCCGACAAGCAGGAAGTGATCGAGCAGCGGAAGCGAAGCCGGCCGATGATGGTGGCCGTTGGCGCCGCCGGTCGCCAGGTCAATCCGGGCACCTTTCAGATGCCGGAACCGGAGTTCGAGGAAACCAAGCCGCCGTTCACGGGTCCCAACTCGGTGGTGGTCAGCCCCGAGGGCGAGGTCTGGGTCCGCCGGACTCAGCCGGCCGGCACCAAGGCGCCCCTCTACGACGTGTTCGACAAAACCGGCCGTCTGGTCGGCAAGGTCACCCTCAACCCGAACAGCGTGGTCCGCGGGTTCGGAAAAGGCACCGTTTACGTGGTCCGGACCGACGAGGACGACCTCCAGTACGTCGAGCGCTACAAAGCCCGACCGATCCTCTGAGGGCATCGCGTCAGGGCTGGGTCCGGGTGCCCCAGCGCTTGAACCACTCGAGCAGGTAGACCTGCGTCCGCATCCAGTTCGAGGGCTTCGACCCGGTCCCGTGGTATTCGCCCTCGAACCGGACCATGGCGGTCGGAATCCCTCGCATCTTGAGCGCCGCGAAGTACTCCTCCGTCTGGGCCATCGGCGTGCGGAGGTCGAGTTCCCCGGTCATCAGCAAGGTCGGCGTGTTGACCTTGCCGACGTGGTAAATCGTCGACCGTTCGAGCCACGGCAGCGGGTCCTCCCAGTAGGGCTTCTCGAACCAGTTGAAGCCGAACAGGGGGATGTCGCTGGTGCCGGCAAAACTCATCCAGTTGGTCACCGGGCAACGGACCGCCGCGGCCGCGAACCGGTTGGTGTGGGCAATGACCCAGCTCGAGAGCACCCCGCCCCCGCTGCACCCCGTCACGAACATCCGGCTTTCGTCGATGTAGCCGCGCCGGATGACGCGGTCGCGGCCGGCGATCAGGTCGTCGTAGTCCGGCCCGGGATAGGCCTTGTCGATGGCATTGACGAGGGCGGTGCCGTATCCAGTGCTGCCCCGAGGATTGGTGTAGAGGGTGACGAATCCCTCGGCCGCGAAGTGCTGGTACATCGGGTTGAACCCGACGTGATACATCCCGTGGGGACCCCCGTGGATCTCGAGGATCAACGGCCACTTGCGATCGGGCGTGAAGAACGGCGGCTTGACGATCCACCCCTGGACCCGGGTCCCGCCGCTCGAACGGTACCAGATCTCCTCGACCTCGCCGAGTTGGGTCCCCGCCAGCAGGTCGCGATTGACGTCGGTGAGTTGGACCAGTTGGGCCGGCTTCTTGAGATCGATCCGGACCAGGTCCGGCGGCGCCGATGGGTGGGTTCGCACCGCCACGGCGATGTGCTTCCGCGAAATCGACGGCGCGGTGAGCATGTGGGTGCCGTTGGTGAGCGGGCGGACGTCGCCGTTCTTTGAGACGAACGACAGGTTGGAAGTCCCCTGGTCGTCCGCGACGAAGTAGACGCCGGAGTTGTCGGGCGCCCAGGTCAGCTGGCTCGGCGTCCGATCAAGTTGCGGCGCCCGCGCCACGGCCGGCCCCCCCGCCAACGGCATCAGGTAGAGATCGGCCACCCGATAGGTCTGCCGAGTGAACGGGAAGCCGAGATAGGCCAGCGTCTTCCCGTCGGGAGACACGATGGGGCTGGTCCAGTAGCCCCGAGTGGTCGTGAGTTTTCGCCGGGCCAGCGTGGCCAGATCGACCGAAAAGAGATCCGAGACCTGACGCTGCCGATCGGCGTCGGGATCATCGTTCCCCTCGATCACCACGCCACCACCATCGGGTAGCCAGTCCCAGCCGACCGCGCCAGGAATCCCGATCCCCCGCGCGCCGACGTTCCAGGGACCGCTGGTGATCTGGCGAGGGGTTCCGCCGACCGCCGGAACCACAAAGAGATGGGTGTGGCCCGACACCAGCCAACCGCGGCCATCGGCTCTCGAATGGAGATTCTCGACCACCCGGGGCGCCTTGGTCCAGGTGGCGCCAGCCGGAGCCTCCGGCAGGCTGACCTTCCACCCCGGCCCGCTCGGAACCACCATCGTGAACCCGAGGGAGCGGCCATCCGGCGCCCATTTGACGTTGCCGGGCGGCTGATCGACCCGGGTTACCTGGGTCGTGGCCCCCTCGGCATCCATGTAGCGGACGAAGAGTTGAGAACCGCCCTCCTCCGTCGCGGCGACGAAGGCGATCCGGCTTCCATCTGGAGACCAGACCGGATCGGCGCCCCGCGTCAGGAACCGAAGCCGCGATCCGTCCGACCCCATGACCCACAGGGTGCTCTCCCACCCATCGCGCATCCGGTCGATGGTCCGCCGCACGAAGACGATCGTGCTCCCGTCCGGCGAGATCCGTGGCGAGGCCACGGTCTCATAGTCGAGGTAGCGTTCCACGGTGAAGAGGGTGTCACCGGCGCCGGCTTGGGCGGCGGCCGGTGAGACCACCGCCACCACGACGACGGCGATCCGGACCAGGAAGTTGCGCATGGGCCTGCCCGTGTTCGAGGAGGGAGACGCTGCACGATACCGGCAGCAGGCCCGACCGACAATGCCGCTACTCCCGTTTGAGCGTGCTGATCGGGTCGACCCGCCCGGCTCGCAGCGCCGGCAACGCGCTCGCGACGAGCGCGATCAGGAGCGTCGCCGCCGCGATCCCGGCAAACGTCGTCGGGTCGGTTGGCTCGATACCCCACACTTGGGTCGCGAGCCACCGCCGTGCCGCGATCGCGCCGGCGATCCCGATCACCACACCGAGCCCGGCCAACGCCACCCCTTGCCCGGCGATCAGCTTGAGGAGATCGCCGCGACTCGCGCCAAGCGCCAGCCGGACGCCGATCTCGGGCAGCCGTTGCGAGACCAGGAGACTCAGCAGCCCGTAGAGACCGACGGCCGCCAGCAGGATCGCCACGCCCGCGAATCCCACGGCCGCACCGAGAATGACCCGGCGAGTCGCCAGGGTGCCGGCCAGCAGCGAGTCCAGCGTTTCGAACGTGCTCACGACGATCGACCGATCGACCCGGCCGATGGCCGCCTGCACGGACGCGAACGACACCGCCGGTCCGGCCGAGTGGACCACGAACGTCAGCGACCCGAATGGCCGCTGCGCCAAGGGCACGTAGTACTCAGGCACCGGCCGATCACCATGGCCGGCAAATCGGGTATCCCCGACGACGCCGACGACTTCCAACCGGACCAGACTCGAGTCGCGGCCACGAACCTGGATGGCCCGACCGAGAGGATCTTCTCCCGGCCAGAGCCGGCGCGCCATCGTCTCCCCGACCACGATGACTCGACGAGCGCCAAGGACGTCGCCAGGACCGAACCGCCTCCCGGCCAACAGCGGAATTCCGAGGGCCTCGAAATAGTCGGAACTGACAATGGTGACCCGGGCGGTGGGCTCCTGGCCGGGAAGCGGCGGGGGTTCCCCTTCGACCAGGAAGGGGGGATCCATCTCGGATCCAACGGCGGAGAGCGGGAGCGCGTTCGCGACGGCCGCGCGGCGAACCCCGGGCAACGACGCAAGTTCGTCGATGACCCGCTCCGCAAAACCGGTCAGTTCACCGGCCGAGCGGTACTGACCCCAAACATGGACGGAGGCAAGCACCCGGCGATCGGTGGCATAGCCGAGTTCCTGATCGGTGAGCTTGAGGAAGCTCCGCCCCAACAGACCGGCCGCGACCAGCAGGGACACGGCAAGCGCCACCTCCACGACGACCAGCGCTCGACCGGTGGACCCGGCCCCCCGCCCGCCACCCGAGCGGCGCCGGAACGCTTCGGTGTCGGGAATCGCGGCCGCGGCGTGGGCGGGAAGCACCCCGCAGACCACCGCCGTGAGCAACCCGATGACCGTCAGCACGAGGATGGAACGAAGATCGAGTTGGATCGCCGTCACCCGGGGCAGATCCGCGGGAGCCAGCCAGAGGGCCGCCGCCACGAACCCCTGCGCCACCAGCCAGCCAGCCGCGGACGCAGTCAACGCCAGACAGCACCCCTCGACGACCGCCAGCCGGGTCAACCGCCCTCGACCCGCGCCGAGCGCAAGCCGGACCGCGAGTTCGGTCCGCCGGTACGCCGCCCGCGTCATCAGGAGCCCCGCGACGTTCACCATGGCCACGACCACGACCAACCCAACCGCCAGGAGCATCAGCACCAGCCCGCCCCGCACCCGCCCGGTGATCTCCTCGTCGAGCGGAACCAATCGACCGATCACGTTGGCATTCGGCACCGGATGCTGGCGCGCCAGCGCGCCGGTCACCTGAACAAACTCAGCCACCGCCTGCTCGGCCGTTGCATTCCTCGCCAGGCG
>CADEGB010000368.1 GCA_902826755.1 uncultured Gemmatimonadota bacterium | reverse complement strand
TGGGGCGGAGCAGGCTCCGGATCATGACGCCGTTCTCGCCGAGGCTCTGGACACCCACGACCTCGGAAATGCCGTCGAACCGACCCTGCCAGACCGGTTCGGACCGGAGTCGTTCCAGTTCCTCCCGCACGACCAGGATGGCGCGGTCGACGTCCGCCTGATACCCGATCGAGACGTCGACCACGGCCCGGGACCAGCCCCGGGTCATGTTGGTGACCGACGCGATCGACCCGTTCGGGATGGTGTGCAGGGCACCTTCGAGGTTCCGGAGCATCACGACCCGGAGCGTCATCCGCTCGACGACGCCCGATTTGTCGCCGATCTGCACGACGTCTCCAACGACGAACTGGTTTTCGAACAGGATGAAGAACCCGGAAATGAAGTCCTTGACGAGGCTCTGGGCGCCAAAGGACACCGCGAGGCTGAGGATCCCGACGCCGGCCAGAAGGGGCTTGATGTCGACAAATAGATTGAGACTCGACAGCGTCACGCCGATCACGACGACGGCTCGGCCGACGCTGCGGACCAACTGGGCGATCGTCTGACCCCGTTTCTCCTCAGCGCTGAGCGTGGCGTCGTTGCCATCGTCGACCGCCAACTCGATCCGGCGGGCCACCAATCGCACCAACCGGTTGGCGATCCAGCCCACGACCAGAATCGTCGCGAGCTGAGCCAGGGTCCGGACCAGCAGGCCGCGGTCGGTGCCCAGGAGATCGGCCAGCCAGTCGAGTGGAGTCGCGAGCATGCTGCAAAGATAAGGGGGGCAGCGGCGGGTGTCCGCCGGCCCGACACCAGCCGCCGCGGCCTCTAAGGCGTCAGGAGCTCGTCGAGTTGGGCCCGGTTCGCCATCCCGACATGGCGACCGATCTCCCGACCATGGTGGAAGGCGATCAGCGTCGGAATCCCGCGGATCCCGAAACGACCGGACAGGGCCTGATCCCGGTCGGTGTCGACCTTGAGGACCAGCACCTCGCCGGTCCGGTCTGAAGCGAACTGATCGAGCGTGGGGGCCATCATCCGGCAGGGCCCGCACCAGTCGGCGTAGAAGTCGACCACGATCGGCACGGCGGCCGACGCGATGGTCTGGTCGAAGTCCACTCCGGTGGCCTTGACCGGGCGATCAAGGTGCAGTGGCCGACCACAGCCGGCGCACTTCGGCCCCATCTCCAGCTTGGCGAGGTCCACCCGATTCAGTTGGTCGCAGAACGGGCAGCGTACGGTCACCGGCTTGGGGGATGTCCCGAGCGGCCGCGAACCGTCCATCACCGTTTCCGGGGTGCGCGGCTCAGCGTCCAGACGTACGCGGCAACGGCCCGCACCTGCTCGTCGGAAAGGCCCGAACCACCGCGGGGCGGCATGATCTGGCCGCTCTTGGAGCTGTCCATGGGCACCCCGGCGAACACCCTGGCGACGAGCTCCGGGTAGTGCCCCTTGCCGTGGAGCCACTGCTGATCGGTGAGATCCGGTCCGATGGTCCCCTTCGCGTCGGTCCCATGACAGGCCGTACAGAGGCCCTCGCCCTGGAAGTATTTCTTGCCGGCCGCCACCATCGCCGGGGTGACGCCGTCCGGGAGACTATCGGCGGCCTGTTGCGCCTCGACCCGACCCGCCACCACGGCGAGCCCAGCCATCAGAACGGCGTAACGAATCCCAACCCCCATCGGGCAACCTCCTGCTTGACGTCGTACGTTGCTTCCAGGGTCCAGCGGAAGTTCCGACGCTCGACCCGGCCGAACCCGACCGAGAGCGTCTCGTAACGGTCGACCCCGGCGGGTCCGCCGAGGCGGACGTTCAGGAGCGGTCGATCCGCCGACACCACATTATACAGCCCGAACCCGTACCATCGCGACCGCGGCGGCCGGACGATCAACTCGGCAAACCCGCCGTCGAGACTTGCCTCCGCCTCTCCGGCCGTGAACGTTGGCCGAGATTCGGTCCGGTGGATGTACTGCCCGTTCAGCTCGAAGGTCTTGCCACCGATCGTCGCATCGACACCGAACATCCCGGTTCGGCTGCGCACCCCGGCACTCTCGGTGCGCCCGGTATAGCCGAAGGTCCCGAGGTGGACGATCTCCCCGAAGTCCCGGCTGATATGGAAGAACACGCTCTTAAAGGGATCCTGGTCGAACCGGCGATTGTCCTGGCCGGCGCCGGCTCCGTTGCCGTTGAGCAACTGACCGGTCAGCCCGAATCCCGCCAGGTCCGCGGTGACCACGATGCCGCGATCGTACGTGAGATCGACGGGAGAGTCGCCGAGCCGCGCCCGGTAGACGGCATAGTCCTCGAACTCGAGGCGCAGTTCCCGCTTGAACAACGGGTCCGAGACTTGGAACTGACCGACCACGACGTCGATCGGCTTCCCGCCGATGTCGTTGATCTGGATCAACGCGTCTTCTACTCCGCCGATTTCGCCCCGCTCGGCCAGGAACGTGTAGAAGTAGTAGGATAGCTTCTTCGAGATCGTCCCGCTCGACATGATCTTGAGGCCATACGGGGTCTGGAAATCGGTGGCCGCCCGACCGCCGGAGTACGCCTGGGCGTAGGCATCGAGCCGCATGGCGAGGGGGAACTCCTTGGCCAGCTCGAGGAGGGGATCGCCGGTATTGATCGTATCGCGCGGGGCCTCGCCGCTCGTAAACCGAAACCCGTTGGCCGCGAACTGCTCCCCGAACGCCGTCAGCTTCGGCACCGGGTTGTGGCAGAGCATACAACTGACCTTGTACTTCCGGGCAAACGCCGGAATCGCGGTGGCTGGAGCCGGGATCGCCAACCCGATCAGGAAGGTGCCGAGGAATGCCAGCTGCTTCGGTGTCATGACGACCCCCCTGAGTACGGTTCGGTGATGCGCCGGGAAAGTAAGCCGGCTATTGTGAAAAGGGGGTTAATTGCCCTGTGGCTCAACCACAGTCCGGCCTGCCTACCCGGCTCCAACCGGTTCCCCCGCCTCGATCCCGTAGTACCGGCAGCACTCGCCCTCCCGGCCGCGAACGACCCGATGGCCGCGGAGCCGACCGCGCCGTTCCGTGACCACCGTCGCCTGGTGCTCGCGGCTGGGGCCGTCCCAATAGATGACGACCCAGTCATGGGTCCGTTCCAGGCGGTGGGCCAGCGCCGTGTTCGAGAACAGGGCCGTGAAATCTCTCGAACCGCGGCGGGTGTGGAGGACCGAGAGCCACGCCTTGCTCTCGGGATTCAGGCGCCGCGGTGCGATGGTCGGCAATCGACCGGCCTCAGCCTCGCGCCGGTACTCGGCGTCGACATCGAGCAACTCGGCCACCGCCGGCGTGTCGAGCTCCGCCGGCCCGGACGGCCCGTCGAGGCGCTCCCGCACGATGGCGGCGAGCGCCTCCCGGCGGCGCGGCCCCAGTCCGGGTATCGCAGCCAAAGCGCCTCGAGCGAGAGCTGCTCGCAACTCCTCGAGCGTGGCGATGCCAAACTCGTGGTGTAGCCTGGTCGCCAGACGTCGACCAACGAGCGGCAACGACGCAAGCAACGGTTCGGGATCCCGGTTACCCCTGAGGCGATCCAGCATGGGCAGGCGCCCAGTGGCCGCAATGTGCTCGAGCGCCACGGTGATGTGCGGCCCTACCCCCGGAAGCCGGTCGAGGCCAGCGGGGCCCTCCGTGGCCAGGATGTCGCGATACGAACGGTCGTGATGGTGCAGCATCGCCGCCGCGCGCCGGTACGCGGCAACGCGAAACGGATTGGCCGCTTGATCCTCCAGCACCGCCGCAAGATCGCGAAGCAACCCCGCCGCCCGGGCGTTGTCGGAAACCGCTGGTCGTGGCCATCGCACCGTCGTTGTCATGGTCCACCGCCTTTCAGGGTTGGCGACAAACCGCCCCCGGCGCCGACGGGCACCGGGGGCGGCGGCGAAGATCCGAGGGCGTCGCGCTACTTGATGGCGATCTTGCTCTTCAGGCTCGGCTCGGTTTTCGGGAGCCGGACGGTCAACACGCCGTCATTGTAGAGCGCCTCGATCTTCGCGTCCTGGACGGCACCCGGGAGTCGGAGGGTTCGAGCAAAACGCCCTTCGATCCGTTCCTCCCACAGGAAATCCTCACCCTTCCCCTCCTTGTGGAGTTCCCGCTTGCCGCTCAGCGTGAGGAGGTTCCCGTCCAGATGCACATCGAGATCATCCCGGGTCACGCCGGGGATCTCCAGGCGTACCACGTACTCCTTCGGGTTCTCCGAGAAGTCGAGCACGGGCTCCCACATGCCCTCTGTCATGGTGCGCGGCGTGGCAATCGGCCAGAGCGGCGTGTTGAAGAAGCGATCGAAAAACCGATCGACTTCCTTCAGGGGAGCGGTCGGAGCGACTTTCATGAGTCTCATACAAACCTCCCTGCCTCAGCCGAGGCGCTGACGTGTTACTGCAGCGGCCCCTAATGTCGTACCGACCCCGACAACCCGTGGTGAACCGACACTGAAACCTGACTCAGACAGCCGGTCACCCGAGCGGCGTCACGGCGCCTGACCCGCGCCAGGACGCCGTGAAGTTCCCCTCAGGGAGTGTTCAGGGCCGCCATTCCACGCCGCGTCGACCTTTCCCCCGATGAACGCCGCCTCCCCCTCCGACCCGCTCACTGGCAGCACCCGGCGGGCACCCCCGGTCGACCGGGTCCTTGCGGAGTTGGCGGACCTGTGGCGGAGGGAGCGGCGCCGAGTCCTCCGCCACTCTGACGTCGAGGCCGTCCATCGCCTCCGAACCGCCACCCGCCGATTCCAGGCGGGCTCGGCCATCTTGGCCATGACCATTGG
>CADEGB010000367.1 GCA_902826755.1 uncultured Gemmatimonadota bacterium | reverse complement strand
CCCGCGGCCCACTGGCGAAGGTACCGGGACCAGAGCCTCCGATCGAGAAGGCACTTGGCGTAGTAGGCGCCCCGACCCCGGTCATACGCCACCTCGAGCGCCTGCCGGGAAGCGGCCGTGCGCCGTTGATGGTGGTGATAGACCACGGGTCGAGGATCAAACCCGCCGCGGAACCCGGCTGCGGCCAACCGGGCCACCAACTCGACATCCTCGGCCGCGAAGGGGGTCCCCGCCCCGAACTCCGGGTCGAAGCCACCGATCGCAACCAGCGCCGACCGGGCCACCGTGAGATTGGCCCCCGGCAACAGACCCGCCGGCACGAAGGTCGGGCCGCCGAGTTCAACCCGCTGGGTCCGGGTCACCACCGCGACGGCCGCATCCTCCGGCGTGTAGGGCAACAACCGACCGCCGAGAAACGCCCAACCTGCCTCCCGGGAGCAGTGGCGAATCGACGCGAGCAGATCCGGCGCGGGGTAGCAATCGTCGTCGGTAAAGAGAATCAAGTCGCCGGTGGCGACCGTCCAACCGGCGTTGCGCGCCCCGCCAAGTCCCAGGCCGCTGGTCGTCACGAGGCGGCAACGGCCTCCGAATCGGCCGACGGCATCGGCAAGGACCCGCGCTGTGTCATCGCGGGACCCGTCGTCCACGACGACCAGTTCCCAGTCCGGGTCCGGAAGGCACGCCTCCCAGGCCGCGAGCGCCGCCGGCAGGGCCGCGGCCCGGTCGCGGGTGGCGATGACCACCGAGATCCGCTCGCTCACCTCTTCCGCCGGAAGAAATAGGCAACCGTCCCGGCCGCGACGACCACGGCGAGAATGACCGCCTCGCGCACGGTCATCCTGGTGGCCAGCGTCAAGGAGAACAGGACCCCGAGGACCGCGAGCCCGGTGCCGAACGGCAGCCGAAACCGCGCCGCCGGAAGATCCGGGTCCTTTCCATCTCGGGCGCGAAGGACGGGCAAGGACAGGCACACCAGCGCATAGGTAAAGAGGCGGGACACCGCCGCGATCGTCAGATTCTGGAGGAAGCTCCCGGACAGCGTCAGCAGCAACGAGAAGAACGCGCAGGCGACGATCGAGAAAGCCGGCGTTCGGAACCGGGGATGCACGGACCCGAAGGCCGCCGGGAGGTCGCCGTGTTCCGCCATCGAATACGTGAGGCGGGGGGTGAGGATCATCGTGCCAAGCCCCCAGCCGACCAGCGACAGAACCGCGCCGAGTGTCATGAACGTGGCGCCTCCCGGACCAACCAGGCTCCGGGCCGCATCGGCGAGCGGGCGCTGGTGACCGGCAAGATCCGGCAGGGCCAGGGTCGACACGATCTGTACCGAGAGATAGATCCCCGCCACGCCGGCCAGCCCGACGAAGAGGGCAAACGGCGCGTCCCGCTCGGGCCGTTTGGCCTCGCCGAGCGGCAGCATGGCGGACTCGAATCCGCCGTACGCGAAGAACAGGAGGAGCACCGCTTCGACCCAGGTCTTGAGGCCAAGCGGAGCCACCACCGATTCGACCGTGGCGGGGCCGCGGCCCAGGGTCAGCGCGAGCCCGACGACCGCAAACGCCACCAGCGGCACGATCTTGGCCACGATCAGGAAGTTGGCCGCGCCGGTGGCCTGCTTGAGACCGCGCACGTTGAGCCAGGCCAGCGACGCCAGGAACACGGAGGCCACGACCGCGGGGCCGAAGCCGGTCCCCGCCGCCGGCACGAACTCGGCGAGGTAGATGGTGAGCAGGTTGACGTTGGTGGCCACGGAGGTGAGCCGGACCAGGTACGTCATCCATCCCATCTGCATCCCGAGGTATGGGCCGAAGGCCACCCGGGCATAGAGGTACTGCCCGCCGGCCTTGCCGAATCGAGAAGCGACCTCGGCAAAACAGGCCACCACCACGCCGACCGCCACGGCCGCAATGACCCACGCGATCCAGGCCCGATCGCCAAGCTTTGCGCCGATGACTGACGGCAGCCCGTAGACCCCGCTGCCGATGATGCCGTTCAGGACCAGACCGGCCAGCGTCCAGCGGCCGATCGAGCGGACCAGTTTCTCTTCGGTACCCGTCACCGGGGCCGGGCCGTCCGTTGCCGCTCGAGCACGCGGCCCGGCTTGGCGGCCGTCGGCGCGCCACCGTCGACCACGAGCTGCCCGTTGGTCAGCACGAACTCGATGCCTTCACTGTATTGGAACGGCTCGAAAAAGGTGGCCTTGTCCCGCACCGTGGCCGGATCGAGCACCACGACGTCCGCGCGCAGCCCTTCCGCGATCCTTCCCCGATCCTTGAGGCCAAGAATCTGGGCCGGTAACGAGGTCAACGAGCGGATCGCGAACGGCAGGGAGATCACCTGTTTGTCGAGCGCAAACGTCCGGATCAGCCGGGTCGCGGTGCCGAACGTCCCGGGATGCACGAACGGGTTCTGCCTGAGCCTGGGCGAGTCGCCACCGCGGTCGAGGCAGACGGCGGTGTAGTCCTTCCGCATGAACTCCTCGAGGTCGAGGAGCGAGACGGCAAACGCCCGCCACTGAATCCCGCCTGGCCGGTCGAACCCGCTGAGTTGGATGTGGATGGCCGTCTCCACCGGATCCTCGCCCCGGGCGCGGGCGATCTGGCCGAGCGTCTTCCCCACCCACGCCCGGTCGGGATAGTCCATGGCCAGGAGCCCATCGGCCCCGCCGCCCCGGTCGATCTCGTAGGCAATGTCTCGCCGGACGAGCCGCGCAGTGTCGGGATGCGCGAGCCGGCGGCGGAGGTTCTCCCGCATGTTCCGGTAGTCCGCTTCGGGATGGCGGGCGTCGAACTGACCGAGATTCCGGACGGACTTGGCGATCAAGGCCCAGCGCGGAACCAGGACGATGGTCTCGTCATAGGCCTCGTAGGAATGCATGTTGATGTAGACCTCGAGCCCGTCGCGCCAAGCCCGGTCCACCAACTGAGTGATGATCTTGCCGGACCCCCACTCTCGCGGCCCCTTCGGGTGGAGATGATCCATCATCACTGGAATGCCAGCCGCCCGCGCGATGGCGATCGTCTCCATCACCGCGTCGATGTTGGTGATCGGCTTCGAGTCGGAGCTAGGCAGCTGCCACTTGGGGTGCTGGCCCTGGCTCCTGAGGTGGGCCTGGTAGTGACCGCCGAACGGCGCCACCACCTTGGCAAGTTCGAGGACTTCCTCTTCGGTGCTATACCGCATGGGGACGTACTCGAGGCCGGTCGACAGGCCGAAAGCGCCCTCCTCCATTCCCTGGCGGACGAACCCCTTCATCCGTTCCAGCTCGGCCGGCGTGGCCGGTCGCTCGAAGTCATCGCCCATCGCCAGGCGGCGGACCGTGCCGTGCCCCACCAGCGGAACCAGATTGAGCGCCGACCCCATCCGGACGAGAGTGTCCCGCTGGCGGACCAGCGGCCAGATCTCGGTGTCCCCGTCCGCGTCGATGACAGCGGTCGTGAACCCTTGGGTGGTGTAGTTCGGCAGGGTGCCGAACCCCGTCAGAATGGCCGGCTCGACGTGTTCGTGCAGGGCAAAGAAGCCCGGCGTCACGATCCGCCCGCGCGCGTCGATGATGCGCCGTCCAACCGCCCGGGAGAGGTCGCCCACGGTGGCGATCCGGTCGCCGCGGATCCCGACGTCGGCTGGAAAAGGGGGATTGCCGGAGCCGTCGAGGACCCGTTCACCCCGAATCACCACGTCGTAGTCCTGGGCCTGCGCAAGCGCCGCCCAGAGGAGGGCGGCGCTGATCAGCACCAGGGACCGCGTCCCGAGCAGCCTCATCGGTCGGCGGTCTTGCCGCCCGGATTCGACCTGAGGAAGTCGATCGCCAGATTGGCCATCGACCGGACCCCGACGGGCAGCGCGGCCTCGTCGGCAAAGAAGTAGGGGGAGTGATTGCGCGGCGCCGTGGCCGGATCGGCGCCTTTCGGCAGGACGCCGAGGAAGTAGTAGAACCCGGGAATCTCCTGGGTAAACGACGGGAAGTCCTCCGACCCGGTGATCGGATTGGTGGTCAGGACCCCGCCTTCTCCAGCGGTCCGCCTGAGCGTCGGCGTCATCCGTTCGGTGAGGGCGGGATCGTTGTAGGTCAGCAGCCCACCCTCGGGAATCGTCACCGTGGCGGTGGCGCCCGACGCGGCGGCGATGTGCTCGGCCGTCTTCCTGACCTTCTCGTGGATCGACTTCCGCATCGCCTCGTCGAAGGTCCGGATCGTGCCGACCATCACCACGCTATCCGGAATGATGTTGCCCCGATTGCCGCCCTGAATCATGCCGATGGTGACGATGGCGGGCGCGGCGGTCAGATCGATCTGCCGACTGGCGATCGTCTGGAGGCCGAGCACGATCTGGGACGCCACCACGATCGGATCGACGCCGCCCCACGGCTGAGCGCCATGGGTCTGCCGCCCGCGAACCATGATGGTAAGACCATCCGGAGCCGCCATCAGCCCGCCGGAGCGGAAGCTGAGCGAGCCAAGCGGTCCGGGCCAGACGTGGAGCCCGAACACGGCGGCCGGACGGGGGTTTTCAAGCGCTCCTTCCCGGACCATCATCGGCGCGCCGCCGTCCTCGCCGGCGGGCGGTCCTTCTTCGGCCGGCTGGAACAGGAACTTGACCGTCCCGGGCAGCTCCGCCTTCATCCCGGCCAGGACCTCGGCCACGCCCATCAGGATCGCGACGTGATTGTCGTGTCCGCAGGCGTGCATGACCCCGACCTCCGCCCCGTTGTAGGTGGTTCGCACCTTGCTCTTGAACGGAAGGTCTACGAGCTCCGTGACCGGGAGGCCGTCCA
>CADEGB010000366.1 GCA_902826755.1 uncultured Gemmatimonadota bacterium | reverse complement strand
CTAGCGCACCCGCTACCCGCCCGGCCTCTTCACCGGCCACCTCGTTCGACGTCGTGATCGCCAACGCCCGCATCGTCGACGGCACGGGCGCGCCCTGGTTCCGAGGCGACGTCGGCCTCACCGGCGACCGGATCGCCGCGATTGGCGATCTCTCGGCGGCCACGGCCGGCCGCCGCATCGATGCGGCCAACCACGTGGTCGCCCCGGGATTCATCGACATCCAGGCCCAATCGGTGCAGGCCTTCACCATCGGCGACGGGCGAGTGATCTCGAGTGTCACCCAGGGGATCACCACCGCGGTCCTCGGTGAGGGGGCCACGCCAGCGCCCGTCAACGATCGGATCATCGCCTCCGCGGCGGGGTACGACGCGGTGATGAAGCCGGTGCTCGAGAAGTTCCGGGGCCCTCGGGGCTTCAACGTCTGGCTCGAGACGATGGAGCGCCATGGGGCCTCCCAGAACATTGCCTCGTTCCTCGGGGCGGCGACCCCCAGGGTCTACGCCAAGGGCGAGGCCCAGGGCCCGGCGACCGCCGCCGAACTCGACACGATGCGCGCCGTGGTCCGGAACGCAATGGAAGATGGAGCCCTCGGCATTGCCAGCGCGCTCATCTACCCGCCGGCCAACTACGCCTCGACCGAGGAACTGATCGAACTGGCTAAGGTCGTCGCCCCGTTGGGCGGGGTCTACATCACCCACATGCGCTCGGAGGCCGACCGCTTTCTCGAGGCGCTCGACGAGGCGATCCGCATCGGTCGCGATGGCGGGGTGCCGGTCGAGATCTTCCACCTCAAGGCCAGCGGCACGAAGAACTGGGGCAAGATGCCGTTGGCGATCGCCAAGATCGACTCGGCCCGGGCGGCAGGACAGGACGTCACCGCCGACATGTACCTCTACACGGCCGGCGGAACCGCGCTGGCGGCCTGCGCCCCGCCGTGGGCGGCCGCCGACGGGAAGCTGCTCGACAACCTCCGCGACCCGGCCACCCGCGCCCGGATCAAGGCCGAGATCCTCGCCCCGGTCGGGGACAACGAGGGCCTCTGCACCCTGGGCGGCCCCGGGATGGTCCAGGTGGTCGGCTTCACCAAGGAGAACCTGAAGCCCTACGAAGGGCAGCGGCTCGACGCCATTGCCCGCGCGATGGGATTGGACTGGCCCGACGCCCTGTTCGAGATCGTCCTGGCCGAAAACGCCGCGATCGGCGCCATCTTCCACATGATGACCGAGTCCAACCTGCCGCTCCAGATCAGGCAGCCCTGGATCAAATGGGGCACGGACGCGGACGGGATGAACCCCGACAGCACCGGCGGCCTGCTCTCCCATCCCCGGGCCTATGGCAGCTATCCCCGGCTCCTCGGGCGTTACGTCCGGGAGCAGCGGGTGATCTCCCTCGAAGAAGCGATCCGCAAGGGCACCTCGGCGGTGGCCCGCCGGCTCTTTATCCGCGACCGCGGGATGCTCGAAACCGGTGCGTATGCCGACGTCATCGTGTTCGACCCGAACACGATCATCGACCGGGCCACGTTCGAGGCGCCCCACCAGTTGTCGGTCGGCGTCGAGCAAGTCTTCGTCAACGGACAGGCGGTCGTCACCGACGGGAAGCACACCAACGCCAAACCAGGGCGGCTGGTCCGCGGTCCAGGGTGGACCGGGTGGAATCGATGACGACGACCAAGCGGACCCCGAAGGTGGCCGCGCGGGTCGATCGGCCGAAACAGGTCTACGAGCAACTCCGCGAGCTGATCGTCCACGGGCGGCTGGCGCCAGGGAGCCGGTTGGTCGAAACCGACATCGCGACCCGATTCGGCGTGAGCCGGACTCCGGTTCGCGGTGCCCTCCAACGGCTGCAACAGGAAGGGTATATCGTCGATTCGCCGTCGATGCGGCAGTCCCGCCCGACGGTGGCCCCGCTGACCGGTGACGACGCGGCGGAACTGTTCGACATCGTCGGTCAACTGGAGGCGCTGGCCGCCGCGAGCGCGGCGTCACTGCCGCCGGCCCGGCGGCAGGCCCTGGCCAAAGAACTCACCGCCATCAACAACGATTTCCGCAAGGCCGCCGAGTCGGGCCGGCCCGACCACAACCGTCTCTGGGATCTCGACGAGCGCTTTCACGAACGGTGCGTCGAGTTCGCGGCCGGCCCCCGGCTTCGGTTGCTCCACGGTTCGGTCAAGCCGCAGGCGGAACGATACGAGCGACTCTACGTGAGCTACCTGGCCGGCGAGATCGCCACCTCGGTGGCCGAACACGAGGTCATCATCGCGGCCATCGAGCAGGGCGACGCCGACGGAGCCAAGGTGGCGGTCGAGCGGAACTGGCACAACGCGGCCCAGCGGCTCGGACGGGTCATCGAGCGCGTCGGCGACCGGGGTCGGTGGTAGATGGAGGAGCTCAAGCCGGTATTCACGGCCCGGAGCGTCGCCGTCCTTACGGTCGGGGCGGTCATCGGCTCTGGGGTCTTCCTGGTGCCGACGGCGGTGTTGCGCGACTCGGGCGGGTCGGTCGGGGTGGCCACCCTGATTTGGGTGCTCGGCGGCGTCTTGTCCTTCTTGGGCGCGCTGAGTTACGCCGAATTGTCCGCGATGAACCCGAAGGCGGGGGGACTCTATCTCTACCTCCGGGATGCCTTCGGCCAAGCCGTCGCGTTCGCCTATGGGTGGACCCTGTTCGTGGTGATCGGGTCCGGCACGGTGGCCACCCTGGCGGTCGCCTCGACGGCATACCTGGCGGAGTGGATCCCGATGGCGCCGACCACCCGGACCATGGTGGCCGTGGTGCTGGCCCTGGCGGTGGCCTTGGTCAACGTCTTCGGGACCGGCCAGAGCGCCCGGATCATCAACATCGGGACAGTGCTCAAGGTCGGCGCCATCGTGCTGCTGATCGTCGCCTTGCCGATCCTCGGTTCGGGCTTCCAGCAGGTCGATCGAGTCTGGCCGGAGGCGATGACGCCGGGGCTGCTCACCACCGCCGGCATCGGCCTGGTGTCGGTGCTGTGGGCCTACGAAGGCTGGCAGTATCTGACGTTCATCGCCGGCGAGACAATCGAGCCACAGCGGAACTTCCCCCGCGGTCTGGCGCTCGGCACGCTGGCGCTGGTGGTGATCTACGTCCTCGCGTCGTTGGCGTACATCGCCGGCCTCGGCCCGGCCGGAGTGCTCGGATCGACCCGGGTGGCAGCGGACGCCGCCCGGGAAGTGCTCGGACCGGCGTGGGGCAAGGCGATCACGATTCCGATCATCGTGTCGATGCTGACCGCGGCGCAGAGCAACGCGATGATGTCCGCCCGGGTCTATTACGCCATGGCGAAAGACGGGGTCTTCTTCGCGCCGATGGGTCGAATCAACAAACGGTTCGGGACCCCGGCCGTGGCCATCGTCGCGGCGGCCATCTGGTCGGCCGTCCTGGCGGCCTCGGGAACATTCGAGGTCCTGCTCCGCTATGTGGTTTTCGTCGGTTGGGTCTTCTACGCGCTGGCCGGTCTGGCCGTCATCGCCCTCCGCCGCAAACGGCCCGACGCACCCCGGCCGTTCCGGGTTCCGGGGTATCCGATCACTCCCCTGCTCTTCGTGCTCTCCGGCTTCGCGATCGTCGTGAACACCGTCATCGAGAACCCGCGTCAGGGGGCCATCGGCCTCGGCGCCACCGCCCTGGCCATCCCGATCTACTTCCTCTGGCGCCGTCTGGCGCCGCCCCCTAACGCCTGAGGCTGCCTTGGCGGACGAACTGAAGCGCACGCTCACCGCCCGCGATGTGGCGGTGATCACCGCTGGAACGATCATTGGTTCCGGCATCTTCCTCACGCCAGGCGGCGTGTTGGCAAGCACCGGCGGATTCGTCGGGGTCTCGCTGTCGGTCTGGGCCATCGGTGGCCTGCTGACCTTGCTCGGTTGCCTGACCTACGCGGAGCTGGGCTGCTTTCGAACCGGAACCGGGGGCCTCTACGCCTACCTTCGCGACGCGTTCGGACCAACCACCGCCTTCGTCTACGGATGGACGTTGTTCGCGGTGATCGGGAGCGGAAGCATCGCCACCCTCGCGGTGGCGGCGGGCAACAACATGGCGGCTCTGGTGCCCGACATCGGGCCGATGGCCAAGAAGGCCATCGGCCTGGCCGTCATCCTCGGGCTGGCGTTCATCAACATCCGCGGCACGAAACAGAGCACCTCGACACTGGCCGCCGCCACAGCACTCAAGATCGGCGCGCTGGTCTTCCTGATCGTGGCGCTGCCGCTGGTCGGGACGGGATGGAGTCAGGTCACGGAGGCCACCCCGCCCCGCTGGGACGGCCCGGTACTCTCCGGCGGCCTCGTCGCAATGATCAGCGTCTTGTGGGCCTATGAGGGGTGGCAGTACGCCACCTTCGTCGGCGGCGAAGTGATCGAGCCGCAGCGGAACTTCCCGCGCGGGCTTCTGATCGGCACTCTGGCGTGCATCGTGATCTACGTACTCGCCAACATCGGCTACGTCGCCGGGCTCGGCCCCTCGGCTCTGGCTGGCTCGAGCACGGTGGCATCCGATGCCGTCGGCGCGGCGTTCGGGCCAACTGCCGCCAAGCTGATCGCCATCCCGGTGCTCGTCTCGATCGTCAGCGGCGCCCACGGCATCATGCTCACCTCCTCGCGGGTCTTCTTCGCCATGTCCCGCGACGGGGTCTTCTTCAAGAAGCTGGGAGAAGTCCACCCAACCTTCGGCACCCCGGCCAACTCGATCATCGCGATGAGCGTCTGGGGCGCGATCCTGGCCATGAGCGGGACCTTCGAGATGCTGTTGACCTACGTGGTGTTCGTCGGCTGGATTTTCTAT
>CADEGB010000365.1 GCA_902826755.1 uncultured Gemmatimonadota bacterium | reverse complement strand
GGGCAGCTTCGCGGGCGGCACTGGCAAGCCGTTCTTCTCCACCGACACGGCCGCCGTGCTCCGGGCGCTCGAAATCGAGGCCGATGTCATTCTCAATGCTACCGCGGCCGACGAGATCTACACCGGCGACCCGAAGCGGGACCCCACCGCGAAGTTCATCCCCGAGTTATCGTTCCAGGACGCGCTGGTGAACAACTATGCCGTCATGGACGCCAACGCGTTCGGGCTCTGCAAGGACAACAAACTGCCGATCGTGGTTTTCAACATCAACCAGCCCGGGGCGATCGCGCGGGTCCTCTCGGGCGAACGGGTGGGGACGATCGTACGATGACTACCATTCCGGAAATCGTGAAACAGGCCCGCGACGGCATGCACAAGGCCGTCGAGAACACCAAGCGCGAGTTCAGCTCGATTCGGAGCGGCAAGGCGAGTACCCATCTGCTCGACGTGGTCCGGGTCGACGCCTACGGCACCATGGTGCCGATGAATCAGGTCGGCATGGTCTCGTCGCCGGAACCGCGGATGCTGACGGTCCAGCCGTTCGACAAGTCGCTGACCCAGGCCATCGAAAAGGCCATTCGCGACTCAGACCTCGGCCTGAACCCAGCCTCCCAGGGAAACCTGATCCGGATTCCGATTCCGCCCCTCTCGGAAGAGCGGCGGAAGGACCTGATCAAGGTGATCCACAAGCTGGCGGAGGAAGGCCGAATCGCGGTCCGCCATGCCCGAACCGACGCGCTCCACAAAGTAAAGAAGGTGGAGCACGTGTCCGAGGACGACAAAACCCGGGCCGAAAAAGACGTCCAGAAGGCGACGGATGAGCACATCAAGCTGATTGATCAACTCGTCCACGCCAAAGAAGTGGAGATCATGGAAGTTTGACGCCGTCCGCTTCCGACCTGCTCGCCCGCCTCAAGGTCCAAGGGGCGGTACCCGGTCATGTGGCCGTCATCATGGACGGCAACGGCCGGTGGGCTCAGCGTCGGAATTTGCCTCGGACGGCCGGCCATCAGGCCGGGATGGCCTCGGTGCGCCGGATCGTCGAAGCGAGCATCCACGCCGGGGTCGAGACCCTGACCCTGTTCGCCTTCAGCCAGGAGAACTGGCAGCGTCCCCCCGAAGAGATCGACGCCCTGATGGTGCTGCTCCAGGCGTATGTCTCGACCCAGTCCGCCGAGCTGAGCGCCCAGGGCGTTCGGGTCCGGATGCTGGGCGACTTGGAGCGGCTGTCGGGGCCGGCGCGCTCCGCGGTCGACGAAGTGGAGGCGGCCACCGCCGCGGGCGCCACCCTATCGCTCAACATCTGCATTTCGTACGGGGCCCGTGCCGAACTGGTCCGGGCCGCGCGGCAACTCGCCGAAGAAGTGGCCGCCGGACGGCTCCGCCCCGATGAGGTCACCGAAGCGGCCATTGCCGAGCGGCTCTACACCGCGCCCTTCGGCGATCCTGATTTGCTGATCCGGACCTCGGGCGAGTTCCGGATCTCGAACTTCCTGCTCTGGCAGTTGGCCTACGCCGAGTTGTACGTCACTCCGGTGCTGTGGCCCGACTTCGCCCCAGAGCATTTCTACCAGGCCATTCTCGACTACCAGCGTCGGGAGCGACGGTTCGGACGCGTTTCGACCTGACGACCCACGCCATGTCTAACAACGTCAAGCGGATCCTTTTCGCGGTAATCGCCATTCCGATCGCGATCGGCGTGGTGTACTGGGGTGGTTTGCCCCTCGCACTCCTGGTGGCGGTCATTGCCGCGCTGGGCGCCCACGAGTTGGTCGCCATCGCCCGACGCCAGGGGATCGAGCCGCTCTGGCGGCATGCCATCGTCATGAGCGCGCTCGTTCCGCTCGGCGTCTGGCTTTCCTACGGCGGCAACGTGGTCCAGTCGGCGGGGATCGATTTCACCGGCCTCCTCCCGTCCACCTGGTTCGCCGTGGCTGGCACCGTCATCTGGCTCCTCACCGCCACCCTGATCCGCCGCCATCCCGACCAGCACCCCCTCGGCGTCGCGAGCACCACCCTGATGGCGGTTCTCTATTGCGCGGTCCTGCCGAGCTTCCTGCTCGGGATCCGGTACGCCATCGGCACCGATCGCCACTGGCCGGCCACCTGGGCCGTCTTCTTCCCGCTGGCCGTCACCTGGATCTGCGACTCGGTCGCGATGTATGCCGGGAAGTCGATCGGAGGGCCGAAGCTCGCGCCGGTGGTGAGTCCCGGGAAGACCCGTTCCGGGTCCGTCGCCGGGTTGGTGGGCGGGGTGGTCGCGGCCGTGGTGTTCAACCGGTTGGCCATGATGCCATCCGGGTTCTCGATTTCCGACCTCCAGGCCGTCGGGTTCGGCGTGGTGCTGTCGATCGCGGCCCAGGTGGGTGATCTGGCCGAGTCGCTCTTCAAGCGGGAAGCCGGAGTCAAGGACTCGAGCGGTTTGATTCCCGGGCACGGCGGCGTCCTCGATCGGTTCGACGCGCTCTACTTCGTCGTGCCGATCGCCGCGATGCTGTACCGACTGTTCGGCGTCATCTGAGCCCCGGCATGCGCGGGGTCGCGATTCTCGGATCGACCGGATCGATCGGCTGCTCGACACTGGCCGTGCTCCGGCGTCACCCCGAGCGGTTCCGCCTGGTGGCGCTCACCGGCGGGGCCAATCGGTCGCGGTTGGCTGAACAGGTCCGAGAGTGGCAGCCGGCGTACGCCGCCCTGGCGGCCGACGACGAGAACGGGACCTCCTGTCTCCTCGAGGCCGTCCGCCAACCTGGCGTCGACATCGTGGTCAACGCCGTGGTCGGCTTTGCGGGCCTCGAGGCCACGTTGGCGGCGCTCCGGGCCGGGAAGCGGGTGGCGCTTGCCAACAAGGAGTCGCTGGTCGTGGCCGGCGAACTCGTCGAGCGCGCCCGTCTCGAAGGCGGGGGACAGCTGGTACCGGTCGACTCCGAACACAGCGCTATTCTCCAGTGCCTGGCCGAGCGGCCAGCCGCGGTATCCCGGATCATCCTGACTGCTTCGGGCGGGCCGTTCCGCGAGTGGCCCGCCGACCGGGTGGTGGCCGCCACCGTCGACCAGGCCCTCAATCACCCGACCTGGCGGATGGGGGCCAAGATCACCGTCGACAGCGCCACGCTGGCCAACAAGGCGCTCGAGGTCATCGAGGGGCACTTCCTGTTCGGCGTCCCGTACCAGTCGATCGAAGTGGTGGTCCACCCCCAGAGCGTGGTCCACGGGCTCGTGGAGTTCGAGGACGGCAGTGTGCTGGCCCAAGTCGGGTTTCCGTCGATGGAGCTGCCGATCCTGTACGCCCTTGGCTATCCGGAGCGGCTGCCCGACGCGGGCGTCCGTCGCTTCGATCCGGTTGCCGCCGGGGCTCTCACGTTCGAGCCGGTCCGGGCCGAGGTGTTCCGCGCGTTTCCGCTTGGCGTGGCGGCCGGGCGCGCCGGGGGCACGGCGCCCGCCGTCTTCAACGCGGCCAACGAGGTGGCGGTGGCGCGGTTCCTCGACGGCCGGTTACCCTTCGGACGGATCGCCGAGGTGATCGAGGCAGTCCTCGGCCGGCATCGGATCGAACCGGTCCGAGACCTGGAATCAGTCAAGGCGGCGGACCGATGGGCTCGGGCCGCGGCGGAGAAGGAAGTCGGATGAGCGGGGCTGGCCTCACGATACTCTCGACCCTCGTGGTCATCGGCGTGCTCGTCTTCGTGCACGAGCTCGGCCATTTCCTGGCGGCCAAGTGGGCCGGGATCTACGTCCATCGGTTCTCCCTTGGTCTCGGGGCGCCGATCCGGGCGTTGTCGTTCCGGCGCGGAGAGACCGAGTACTCGGTGTCGTGGCTGCCGCTCGGCGGTTACGTCAAAATGGCGAGCGCCCTGGAGGACGCGGGTTCCGCGCTCGAAGGCGGCCAGTCGGGGGTCGAGGTCCCGCCGGATCGGATGTTCGAGTCCAAACCCGTTTGGGTCCGAATGGTGGTGATTCTGGCTGGCGTGGTGATGAACGCGCTGTTTGCGTGGCTGGTGTTTTCGGGGATCGTGTACGTCAAGGGTGTCCCGATTTTTCCGTCGACGGTGGTGGCCGGGGTCGACAGCGCCGGCCTTCCGGCGGCGGCTGGGGCGCTTCGAACCCTCGCGCTCGGCGACCGGATCGTGTCCATCGACGGCAACCCGGTGGCCTCGTGGCAGGCGGTGCAGCGCGCCTGGCTGGCCGAGGGCGACAGCGTGCGGATCTCGCTGGAAAGCGGCCGAGTGTTGGCAATGCCGCGAGGCGCCGACGTGGAGCGCCGGCAAGCGGTCCGGGCCATTCGCCCCTGGCTGCCCCCCGTCATTGCCCAGGCGGTGACCGGTCGCCCCGGCGCGAAGGCCGGCCTGGCCGAGGGCGACACCGTGCTGGCGTTCGACGGCGAGCCGATCCGGGAGTGGCGCGAGATGGTGAGCCGGATCGAATCGCGGGCCGACCAGCCGGTGTCGCTGCTGATCGGCCGGCCCGGGGGGCGGGTCACCATCACGGCCACGCCCGCGGCCGAAGAAGTGGTGGACTCGGCCGGGCAGAAGCGGACGGTGGGGCGGCTGGGCATTGCCGGCCCGATGATTCCGGACGCGCGCGAACCGGTTGGCCTGGGAGCCGCCCTGGCCGCCGGAGGGCGGCAGACGGTGTTCATCGGGGGGCAGATCGTCGGGATCGTCCGCGGGATGTTTGCCGGGCGGGTCTCGACCCGAGAACTGGGTGGGCCCATCGCCATCGGCGTCGCCGCGGGCGAGAGCGTGCGGCGCGGGGGCGAGGAATACCTGATGTTCATGGCGGGCATTTCCGTCAATCTGGCCG